>JBLHGH010000064.1:0-9633 GCA_047615425.1 Candidatus Latescibacterota bacterium | reverse complement strand
CTACCATTTTTAAAATGAAAACTATCGATAATTTTGACACCGAAGCAATTTGTAATGAATTCAATATCACCCCGTCTAATCTTTGGGTTATAATCCATAGAGCGCGTACCGCCATGGCCGATTGCCTAGAGAAAAGTTGGTTACAGTAAAATTATGAAGATGATTTTTAAATGCGAAGAAGTAAATCACAGTTGTGATAAGAGTCAGTACAGAGAGGCCACATTCTGGGAGAAAGTGAAGCTCAATATACACTTGATCTTTTGTAAGCTTTGCAGGAAATATTCAGCTCGAAACACAAAATTATCAAACGCAATATGCAAAGGTGACATTAAGACAATGCCAACAAAAGACAAGCTGGAACTAAAAGAAGTACTACGGAAGGAAATTGCGAAATAGCAACAAAAAGCCATACCAAACTATTGGAACGCTTTCAACAAAAAATGACGCAAAATACCTAGATTGCTTTCTTGACGACACTACCAAAGCAACTCCCATTACCATGCAAATTATAAGAAGACAACTAAAATAGTCTAGTCTTAACGCATGCTTAAACCCCTCTAAGCATTGAGTGATAACCAATAGTATAATCCCAAAGACTTTCACATTTTTCAACCCGAATAGCTGCGGAAGAGTTTTCAGTTTTGATGCATCGTATTGCAAATCCCGAATTTCGAAAGGAAGAGTCAAAACAATGACAAGAAAAATTCGCTGAACGAAGGAGATACAAACATCCATGTCCAAGACTTCAGATGCCGAAATCATCGGCACTAACACTGTTACTCCAGCCCACACCAATGACACAAGAAAAATCTTCAATCCACTCAAAGTTCTGAGATTTCTCGAAAATGGTACTGGAACGGCATAAAAGAAAGTGAATATACCAAAAATCGCCACCGTTAGAAGCACCTCAATTGATAATTGAAATGCGAAATAAACCCACAGACCAAATGATATAAATGAAAATATCTGAATTGTTTTCAACATATCTGTAAGGCTGTGGTGGTATAGCTTCGCTATTTTCGCATATTTAACAAAATTGTAGCCCGTCACCGTTCCGAAAAACAAAAAAAACAAAAGCGCAATAGGGATATTCAAATCATATTCTAAAACAGTAACACCAACGAGCGCACTAACAGCTAAACCAACGTGAGTACTGCTGTTTAAATAGAATTCGAAAAGACGCCTGATGGACAACATTGTGTAAAAATAGACAAACTGTTAGTAACCCATGATTTTCGTTAAAAAGTTCTACGCTGGAATTTACAATTAGGCGAATTTTCATACCTAATTGTCGTAATTTTGCGCATGATATAAAAAATACAGCTAACCGATATATAAATCACACATATTATCGCTAAATCGGAAAATAATTATGAATACAGATTCTTTCGCCCTTAGACACATTGGTCCTCGTAAAAAAGACCTTGCTGCAATGTTAAACACAGTTGGCGCCAGTACCATGGAGCAACTTATTTCTGAAACGGTACCTGATGATATCAGACTAGCCAGTAAGCTAAACCTAGATACTGCTATGAGTGAACAGGAATATCTTGAACATATTACGGAGCTCTCTTTAGAAAATAAAGTATTCAAATCTTTTATTGGTTTAGGCTACCACCAAGCTATAATGCCTCCAGTAATACAACGTAATATTCTAGAAAATCCAGGATGGTATACGGCTTATACACCATATCAGGCAGAAATTGCGCAAGGAAGATTAGAGGCCGTGTTAAATTATCAAACCATGGTAACCGATTTAACAGGTATGGAATTGGCGAATGCCTCACTGCTGGACGAAAGTACCGCCGCCGCCGAGGCGATGGCATTACTTTTTGCTGTACGAGAACGCGAACAAAAGAAAAGTGGAACAAACAAGTTTTTTGTCTCTGAAGAAATACTACCCCAAACACTATCATTATTACAAACACGCTCGATGCCCATAGGCGTTGAACTCGTTATTGGAAATCATGAAGATTTCGATTTCTCATCAGAATTCTTTGGCGCAATACTCCAATATCCAGGCAAGTCGGGTAGCGTTTACGATTACAAAGGATTTGTTTCGAATGCAAAAAAAGCCCAAATAAAAGTGGCCGTTGCTGCCGACATTTTAAGCTTGGTAGTCCTAGAAGCTCCTGGAAATTTTGGCGTTGATGTCGTAGTTGGGACCACACAACGTTTCGGTATTCCTTTAGGTTATGGCGGCCCACATGCTGCTTATTTTGCAACACGTGAAGCGTACAAGCGAAGTATACCAGGACGGATCATTGGCGTTACAAAAGACACCGATGGGAACCGTGCACTCCGTATGGCGTTGCAAACCAGAGAGCAGCATATTAAAAGAGATAAGGCGACTTCTAACATATGCACAGCCCAAGTACTTTTAGCCGTTATGGCTGGTATGTATACTGTATATCATGGTCCTAAAGGATTAGGATATATTGCTAATAAAGTGCATCGATCAGCGGTCACTATCGCTGAAGGGCTAAAAACATTGGGTCTTGAACAATCTAATGAAGGATATTTTGACACACTTGCAGTTATCGCCAATGCATCAAAAGTGAGAGAGATCGCAGAATCAGAACAGATTAATTTCTACTACCCAGATTCAGAAACAGTTTCAATAGCGGTGAACGAAACAACAAGCCTGAAGGATATAAATCGAATCCTTTCAGTTTTTGCAACTGCTATGAATACAAAAGCACCTGCGATATCGAAATTAAGCTCAAATAGTGCCATCCCGAAGGAAGTGGCAAGAACATCAACTTTCTTAGAAAACGAAGTTTTCAATGCGTATCATAGCGAAACCGAACTAATGCGGTATATCAAAAAATTAGAACGCAAAGATTTAGCACTGAACCATTCGATGATATCACTTGGCTCATGTACTATGAAATTAAATGCTGCGGCAGAAATGTTACCGCTAAGCAACCCAATGTGGGGGAATATTCACCCATTTGTGCCAACAAATCAAGCTGGCGGTTATCAGTTCATGCTTAAAAAACTTGAAAATCAGCTTACCGAAATCACAGGTTTTGCTGGAACATCTTTACAACCAAATTCAGGCGCCCAAGGCGAATATGCCGGACTCATGGTTATACGTGCCTATCACGAATCGAGAAATGATTACCACAGAAACATTTGTTTAATTCCTTCATCTGCTCATGGTACCAACCCTGCGAGTGCTGTAATGGCTGGAATGAAAGTAGTAGTAACCAAGGCCACGGAAGATGGAAATATTGATGTAGAAGATTTACGCGCAAAGGCGATTGAGCATAAAGATAATCTTGCTGCCCTGATGGTAACATACCCCTCTACACATGGCGTATATGAATCGGCTATTAGAGAAATCACCTCCTTGATACATGAAAACGGCGGACAAGTATATATGGATGGGGCGAATATGAATGCACAAGTTGCATTGACAAATCCCGGCGCTATTGGCGCTGATGTTTGCCACTTAAACTTACATAAAACCTTTGCAATTCCGCATGGCGGGGGAGGACCTGGGGTTGGCCCAATCTGTGTGGCGAAGCAGCTAGTTCCATTTTTACCTAGCAATCCCGTAATTAAAACCGGAGGGGAACATGCCATTACAGCTATCTCTGCTGCCCCATGGGGAAGCGCATTAGCATGTCTTATTAGCTACGCCTACATCTGCATGTTGGGTGAGAATGGATTGCGTGCTTCCACAGAATATGCAATCTTGAACGCAAATTATATCAAAGAACGCCTAACAGGTGCTTTTGACGTCCTTTATGTTGGCGAAAAAGGCAGAGCAGCTCACGAAATGATTATCGATTGCCGTCCTTTTAAAGCACAGGGCATTGAGGTGACTGATATTGCCAAACGCCTTATGGATTATGGGTTCCACGCACCTACTGTTTCTTTCCCGGTTGCTGGCACCATGATGATTGAACCAACGGAGAGCGAAAGCAAGCAAGAGTTAGATCGCTTTTGTGAAGCCATGATCTCAATTCGCAGAGAAATAGATGCTGCAGAAAAGGACAACCCAAACAACCCGCTTAAAAATGCACCACATACCCAAGCTATGGTGACAAGTGATACCTGGGAATTCCCATACAGTAGAAAAGAAGCTGCCTTCCCATTGGAATACGTTGCTGATAATAAATTTTGGCCAAGTGTACGTCGCGTTGATGATGCTTATGGTGACAGAAATTTAATCTGTACATGTGCGCCTATTGAAGATTTCATGGAGGCCTAACAATTTTTGGCAGACCTTCGGGCTTAAGATGCGAATTCAACTTTTTCAATGACTACATTGGAAATACCGCACTAACATGCATTTGTTGACTTAATACAAGGATAGCTTATGGGTTTTAACTATTTTTATGAAAATTTTTAGTGCAATGGGTACAAAAATAACAGGCATAGGAAGCTACATTCCTCAAGGCGTTGCCAAAAATGAATCCTTCGAAAATAACAGTTTCTTTACTGAAGACGGGGCTAAATTTGGACATGAGAATGATGTCATAATTGAAAAATTCAAGGCGATCACCGGTATTGCAGAAAGACGTTACATTAAGGATAATCTTACTACTTCAGAAATTGCTTCTTTCGCCGCACAAAAGGCAATAGCCGATGCAGGCATCGATCAAGAAACCCTAGATTACTTAATTGTCGCACACAACTATGGTGATGTAAAACAAGGAACATTTCAAAGTGATACCGTACCAAGTGTGGCCTCACGTGTAAAGCATCTTTTAAAAATTAAAAATCCTTTTTGTGTTGGATATGATGTGCTCTTCGGATGTCCTGGTTGGGTTGAAGGAATGATTCAGGCACATGCTTTTATGAAAGCAGGAATGGCAAAAAGATGTTTGGTTATTGGAGCCGAAGCACTTTCAAGAGTTATTGATCCGCACGATAGAGATTCCATGATTTATAGCGACGGTGCAGGCGCAGCGGTAGTTGAGCTTACAAACGATAACACAACGGGCATCCTAGCCCATAAAAGTGCTACATATTCATATGACGAAGCGCATTTCATTCATTTTGGAGAATCAAACAACCAAGAAATGACAGACGCCAGGAAATACATTAAAATGCATGGGCGAAAGATTTACAACTTTGCACTAGTCAATGTTCCAGATGCCATGAAAGCATGCTTGGACGAAAGTGGTGCAACTATTTCAGATTTGAAAAAAGTCTTTATCCATCAAGCGAATGAAAAAATGGACGAAGCAATCATCAAGCGCTTCTACAAATTATATGACCTGGACGCTCCAGAATTTGTAATGCCTATGAGTATAGACAAACTAGGAAATTCTAGTGTAGCTACGGTACCAACTTTGTACGACTTAGTACTTCAAGGCAAGTTGGACAATCACGAAGTAAGTCCAGGAGATGTTATAATGTTTGCTAGCGTTGGAGCAGGTATGAATATCAATGCGATTGTATATAAAATATAAGTAATGTATCGTAATACACCAACCAAACGATATAACCACACACTACAATTTCTTCAACAATTTATTTCTACGGAAGAAACTATTCTTGATTTAGGCGTTTCAAATCCCTTTTCAAAAATTTTAAAAGAAAATGGCTTTGACGCTACAAATACAACAGGCGAGGATTTAGATATAGATACTACAGTAGTGCAAACTGACCATTTCAATGTGGTCACCGCATTTGAGATTTTTGAACATCTAGTTTCTCCCTTTAACGTACTAAATGATATAAAAGCAAAAAAATTGGTAGCTTCTGTTCCGCTAAAACTTTGGTTCGCTTCTGCCTATCGAAGTAAAACTGATGAAAGAGATAGACATTACCATGAATTTGAAGATTGGCAGTTTGACTGGCTACTTGAAAAAGCGGGCTGGCATATTAAAAAACGTGAGAAGTTTACCAACCCTGTGCGAAAGGTAGGCATAAGACCTATTTTAAGAAGATTTACACCGCGATACTACTTGGTATACGCAGAACGATTATAGATGCAAATTTCCATCGTTATACCCGCTCATAATGAAGAGGCTTATCTAGCCCAAACACTCCTGTCGTTAACTGAGCAAAGCTTTTTACCCAAACAAATTGTAGTGGTAAACGACGGATCCAGCGATGGGACACAAGCTATAATTGATCAATTTTCGGAAAACCATCCCTATATTTCTGGTGTTTTGATCGATTCGGAAGGAGAACATGCTCCAGGGAGTAAGATTATTAATGCCTTTTATAAAGGATATGACACACTAGATCTAGATTACGATATAGTCTGCAAATTTGATGCAGATCTTATCTTTCCGAAGGAATACTTAGAAACCATTCGCAACGTATTTCAAAAAAACAAAAACTGTGGTATGGCGGGCGGCTTCTGCGATATCCAGCATGGAAAAGACTGGAAACTCGAAAAACTAACCAATAAAGATCATATTAGAGGTGCCTTAAAAGCCTACACAAAACGCTGCTTTAAGACCATTGGTGGTCTAAAAAACGCAATGGGCTGGGATACTGTTGATGAATTAATTGCTCAATTTCATGGTTTCTCGATAATCACAGTTGATAAATTACATGTAAAACATCTAAAACCTACCGGGAACAATTACACTAAAAAAAGCAGATACAAACAAGGCGAAGCTTTTTATTGTATGCGTTACGGCAAGGCATTAACGCAAATTGCTTCGGCAAAATTAGCATTCAATAAAGGAAAATTTCGGTTTTATTTTGATTGTATCCGAGGTTATAACCGCGCGAAAAAAGAAGGATTGCCATTTTTAGTTTCTGAAGAAGAAGGCATATTCATCCGAAAATTGAGAAAAGACGGTATAAAAAAGAAATTACTATAACCCTACCTTAACGTATCTCGAAAAGTTTATTACTATTTTTGAATGTTTAAATATCCACTATGAAATTCGCTATATATCCCATTGGCCTGCTCTTATTAACAGCATCCTGCAATGAAACAACCAATTCGGAAACCATTAAAACGGAGAACAAAAAGCCTAAAAACATCATCTTACTAATTGGTGATGGTATGGGGCTAAGCCAAGTCTCTTCAACCTATTTCTTTAACGACCAAGCTTCAAATTTTGATCGATTTAACTCGATTGGGCTCATAAAAACCTCTGCCTCAAGTGACTTAATAACAGACTCCGCTGCGGGGGCCACTGCGTTTGCAACAGGGATAAAGACATATAATGGTGCTATTAGCGTAGATCCCGATAGTCTTGCTGTTGAGACGATCGTTGAGCGTATTTCAGAAGACAAAATAGCAACCGGTGTGATTGCTACCTCTTCAATAGTACATGCTACACCAGCTAGTTTTTATGCACATGAGAAATCACGTAGGTCTTATGATGCCATCGCAGCAGATTTAGTTGAATCAGATATTGACTTCTTCGCCGGTGGTGGACAGCAGTTTTTCGACCAGCGCGAAGACAGCATAGATCTTTATAATACACTACAAGAAAAGGGATACACAATAACAACAGAAGGACTGCCAACAGGGGTTTCTTCCTTGGATATGCTTAAAAAACAAGCCATTCTATTAGCCGCCGATGAAATGCCAAAGATGCTTGATGGAAGAGGTGATTATTTACCGAACGCAACACGATTAGGGATAGACTATTTATCCAAAAACAAAGAAGGCTTTTTTCTCATGGTTGAGGGCTCTCAGATTGACTGGGGAGGTCATGCTAATGACTCGGGTTATTTAATCAGTGAACTCATCGATTTTGACAAAACTATTGGCGTTGCATTGGATTTCGCAAAATTGAACGGTGAAACGCTCGTCATTGTAACAGCAGATCACGAAACAGGCGGTTTTACATTAGCTACAGAAGACGGAAATTACAATAAAATTGAGCCAACCTTTTCCACTGGTGGACATTCAGCCACTTTGGTGCCTGTATTTGCATATGGTCCTGGAGAAGAAGATTTTGCAGGTATTTACGAAAATACAGGAATATATTACAAGATGATGAATCTTCTCGGCTACAAAAACTCCAAAGACAACAATCAATAAATTTGCCTGAGGTGTTGGTAAACTCAATTGGCTAATTTTGTACATTAGTAAATCATAACTCTCATCATAGAAAATAACTGCGTTTGAAGTACATTGAAGATATAGGCTCCTACTTTATCATGATCAAAAAGGTCTTTGGTAGTTTTACTAAACGATCTGTGCTTCGGAATTTAATTTTCAAGGAAATTGATGACCTCATCATTGGGTCCTTAGGCATTGTTGTCTTCATTTCATTTTTCGTTGGAGGCGTAATTGCTATTCAAACCGCACTAAATATAGACAGCCCAATTATTCCGAAGTCATTAATAGGGTTTGCCACGAGACAATCTATTATTTTGGAATTTGCACCTACCTTTATGTCCATCATCATGGCCGGAAAAGTAGGCTCATTTATCACCTCAAGCATAGGATCCATGCGCGTTACAGAGCAAATTGACGCACTCGAAGTAATGGGCATTAACTCTTTAAATTACTTAGTGTTTCCGAAAATTGTAGCACTAATGCTTTATCCTTTGGTAATCACATTATCTATGTTTTTAGGAATTTTCGGCGGATGGGTTGCTGCTGTGTATGGTGGATTCACTAGTTCTACAGATTTTACGAACGGACTCCAAGAAAATTTCAACACATTTCATCTCTTTTATGCTTTTGTAAAAACCTATGTATTTGCCTTTATTTTAGCAACCGTTCCTTCTTGGCAAGGATATTATATGAAGGGTGGCGCACTAGAGGTTGGAAAAGCGAGTACAAACTCTTTTGTTTGGACAAGTGTACTCATTATTCTCGCTAATTATATTGTCACTCAACTCTTGTTAAGCTAATGATTTCAATAGAAAACATAAAAAAACAATTTGGTCATGAGGAAATCCTAAAAGGGATTACCACCACTTTTGAGAAGGGCAAAACGAACTTGATTATAGGTCAAAGTGGAAGTGGAAAAACCGTTTTACTTAAATGTTTAGTTGGTCTTTTCACTCCCGAAGATGGCGATATTCTATATGGGAAAGAAGCCTTCAAAAGCATGGATGAAACTAGAAAACGGCATTTACGGGAGGAAATTGGTATGCTCTTTCAAGGAGGCGCCCTTTTTGACTCTATGAATATTGAGGAAAATGTGATGTTCCCGTTACTCATGTTTACTAAAATGACAAAAGATGAAATGCTCGAACGCGTCAATGATGTTTTGAATAGAGTAAACCTTCACAATGTAAATCATAAATTTCCAGCTGAAATTTCTGGCGGAATGCAAAAGCGTGTTTCTATTGCACGTGCCATCGTAAATAAACCTAAATATTTATTTTGTGATGAGCCAAATTCTGGCTTGGATCCAAATACAGCAACTGTTATTGACAACCTAATTCAAGAGATTACACATGAATATGACATAACCACAGTTGTGGTTACCCATGATATGAATTCGGTAATGGAAATTGGTGAAAATATCGTGTTTTTAAAGAATGGTATTCTAGTTTGGCAAGGCAACAATCAGGAGATATTTAAGACCGATAATGAAGATGTGACGGACTTTGTATACTCATCAGACCTTTTCAAAAAAATTCGCGAAATTCAACAAAAGGAATGATAATTTCCACCTTAGTTTGTTATGTTTGATTAATTACATTATTTTTAAGGACTAAAAAATACTTAAATATGAA
>JBLHGH010000063.1:0-9685 GCA_047615425.1 Candidatus Latescibacterota bacterium | reverse complement strand
ATATGTTGGATTTATGATGGAGCTATTGCTGAACGTCCCATCTCCGGAAGTAGTCCATGTAATGGTATCATAATTAGATGCTGTTGCTGCATCAAGTAAGTACGGGCCGTCACACATATTCCCGTCTGGACCGGCATCAACCTCTACATCCCCTTGAATAGTAAGAAGAGTCTGATTAGACTCCGGTGCACATGAACCATTCCCAGTTGCCTGGATTGTTAATAGCGCTGAGCCTGTTTGTATATCTAATGGCCCTGGAACATATGTAGGATCTAAGGTATTCAACCCTTGTGCCGGGATAAAAAATCCATCTCCCGAACTCGACCAAGTGATTTCCTGCCAATTAGTAACAGAGGCTAATGGCTGAGCAGTATCGCCCTCACAAATGAGTAGGGCTCCGGTTAACGTTATCTCAGGTGCTGCATTTATATTTACCGTAATCTGACCTGTATAAGGCGTGGTACATGGGTTTTCAGGTAAAACTGTTACCGTCAACACCACGGACCCAGACGTAATGTCTTGAGCAGATGGAGTGTACACAGGGTCTTCAATGTCAACACCACTTAGGGTGCCTGGTGATCCTGAAGAAGTCCAACTTATAGAACTATAGTTAGTGAAAGTTGCATTGACCTGAAAAGAATCATTGCCACATATGGTGCCGCCAATACCAGCAGAAGCGCCTAATGACGGAACAATTGTTAAAATAATATCATCCTGTACTATTTCTAAAGAACAGCCTCCTGCATCACTTTGAGCGCTAAGACGCAGTGTTGCCGATCCAATAGATATATCTAAAGCGCCAAAGGTATAAACAGGATTCAACAAAGAAGTATCATTGAATGACCCATCACCAAAAGATTGCCACGTATACTGAACACCAGATACTGGACCACTTGCTGTTGAAAGACTAAAAGCCCCCTGCTCCTCGCATAGGGTGGCATTGGGACCAGCATCAATAACCGGTAGATTGTCCACCGTGACCGTCACATCATCGCTGTTTTCACAAAGCGTGGTATTATTGGTGACCGTCAGAAAATATTGTGTGGTCACAATGGGCGAAACAACGGGATCAGCCAAGGCCGAATTAAAGCCCGGAGGAAGCGAAGTCCACAGATAACTAAATCCTCCTTGCGCAGAAGTCCCTAGTTGAATAGAATTTCCTAAACATATATTAGCATCAATACCTGGATCTACTACAGGCAAAGGATTCACATTTACCGTAACCGTATCTATAGCGGTCTCTCCGTTCGCAATTTCTGTAACTGTTAAAGTATATAAGGTCGAAACAAGTGGACTTACTGTCGGATTTGAAATACTCGGGTCGCTAATACTGCCATCATTAGGCATAGATGACCACATGTATGCATAATTCGGGTCTGAAGCAACACCTAATTGAGTCGTCTCAAATAGACAAATTGCACGATCAGGACCAGCATCAGCAATGGGCAATACAACAGAAATTGTATTGATTTTATTTAAATGAGTTTTTGTTGGAATCAGATCTAATAGAACTGATGCATTAGCAGAAAATGAAAATAATAATATGAGATATAACCAATTGTGAAATCTACTTTTACTCATGTCCTAATTTTTATTAAACAATTCTTAAACAATATAACTATTTAGCCAAATTATAGTTACAAACCATTAGTAGGCCATATAACTTTTAAAAAAACCTTTTTCCTAAGCTACAAGCTAATTGATGCACCACAGGAGTTATGTTATAAACAGTCCAAAACTCACCTACCCTACCATAACAGAAAAAGACAAGGTGTAACTGAATGCCTCAAGCTATTGGAAAACATAAAAATAAACCATCAGTATTTTCCGCGTTATTAAGGTCTTCTGCAGAAGCTAAAATTTCCGGTTTTCTAATTTTGAACAAACATTGAAGACCGAAGAGAAAAGTAGATAAAACGTAGGTGCTCTTTAACTTACATGTTTTAATAATTTTCATATTTCAGGGAATGATGGAAATTCAAATATATGTAATAATTTATTACAACGTGCATTTTAGCTTAAAAAAATACGTTTTATCGATGTTTTGTAGCTATTTAGCCACAGGTATGACCAAAAAAAATGATTCAGAAAAAACAAAACAATAGTAGAAGTCCAAAAAACACAATCACCCAAACCCTTATGGATACAAAAAAGCCCTTACATTGCTGTAATGGCTTTCATTTCGCTCCCCCTATTATAAAAAGTTGCAGCACAACTTCCTCTTTTGGCGATCCACTCGCCTTGGACGAATCCATTTCTCCCTCCTCAAAAACACTTAAAAGTAACGAGTTTAAACTTCCTTTAATTTTGAAGGAAGTGGCTCGATGATTTCCTTGGTTTTTAACTTGTGACTAGCGTTTTACAGCTACCCGAAAGGCGGGTCTTTTACCACAAAACTGTCTTTGGAACACGAAACCTCGCCTTTTGAGTAGGTGCTATTATAGGCTGGTTTTTGATAATTTTACATCATTTAAATTCTGTTATTTAAAAATATGCCCCCCTAAGTATTTGATTCCATTGTCACAGCCAATAGTGACAACCCGCTTGCCAGGACCTAACTCTTTTGCAAGGGCCAGTGCCGCAACAACATTTAGTCCCGTTGAACCACCAGCTAAAATTCCTTCTTCTTGTGCAAGCCTGCGACACATCTGAAAACCCTCTTCTTGATCAATTGTGCGAACTTCTTTAATCCGCGCCATGTCCAAGAAAGGGGGAACGAAACCTAAGGCAATGCCATCTACTGCATGGCTGCCGCCTTTTCCAGTGTTAAGCATAGGTGATTGCGTAGGTTCCAATGCATAGAAATCAGGGGTCATTCCTTTAGATTCAAAACCATCAATAACACCCATAAGGCTGCCGCCAGTTCCTACCGCGGCGCAGTACGCATCAACGTTGCCTGGTATTTGCTCAACAATCTCCACCCCAATCGCCGCATAGCTTGACCTAGCATCTTGTGAGCCAAATTGATCAAAGTAGTAGTTTCCATCTTGTGCAGCTATTTCTTGTACTTTTTCTTTTAAGTTTTTAAACAGCTCTGGATTTAACTTTCCATCAGAACTCTCTACTAATACCAATTCAGCTCCATATGCGCGAATTGCTTGGAGTTTGCTTGCTGCAAAGGAATTGGAAGTAACCGCGGTAAATTTCAGGCCCAGAATCGATGCTACAAAAGCAATTGCAGTTCCAGTGCTGCCTCCGGTGTATTCACAGAGACGATCGCCGATCTTTAAATCACCCCGATCCATCGCTGCTCTTATAACACCCAACGCCATACGATCTTTATAAGAACCAGTTGGATTATTGCCCTCGTACTTGATCCACACATCAGCAGAGGATGGAGATACAATTTTTGTGAGCTTTAGAAGAGGTGTATTGCCAATAGCCAATAATAAACTATTTGATATCATATTTTGTATTGTTTTAAACTTGCCTATAACTCGTTATATGGAGAACAAACTCCCTGTTTATAGGACTCTGGTTCCGGGTAACAGGAACTTTTATTCTCGTTTACCATTTTAATTCAAATTTATTACAATAAATTCAAATAGATTCTGAAATGACATTAAACTTTTTTTCAATACTATTTTGGACTGGCCTTATAATCACTGGGAGATCTTCTCTTAATCTTTGAGGGTGTTTGACCGAAGTCTTTTAATTAAAAAACGGTTACACTATAAAAGTATAACCGTTTTATCATTATAAGTAGCTCCTCCTCTTGGGCTCGAACCAAGGACCCTCTGATTAACAGTCAGATGCTCTAACCAACTGAGCTAAGGAGGAATTTCATTAAGAAACTTACAAGACATTTGCCTTTTAGCAGATGCTAATGTCATTTATTTCTAAAGAGATACAAAAGAAATATTCTTTTTTTCTACTTAAATAACCACCTATAAATATCGTTACCGTTCGCAAACAAGACCAAAGCAATTAACAAGAAGAAACCAACCATCTGGGCGTACTCCATAAATTTGTCATTTGGCTTGCGTCCAGTAGCCATTTCATAAAGCAAAAACATTACGTGGCCTCCATCCAATGCAGGAATAGGAAGGATATTCATAAATGCTAAAATAATAGAAATTAAAGCCGTGGTCTGCCAAAAACTAAGCCAGTCCCAAGTGTCTGGGAATAAATTTCCGATAGCGCCAAAACCACCAACCTGTGTTGCCCCTTTAGAAGTAAACACATACTTAAACTGCTTTACGTAGTCTAAAAGGATATTATATCCATACCCAATACCGCCAGTAACACTCTCCCCAAAGGTGTATTTTAAATGTGTTCCTTTACCTACTAGCTCTTTTGCATAATTATTTACACCAATCTGTCCCGTTTCTGTTGGGGTTACTTTTAAGGTCTCCAAACCTCCATTACGAGAAACAACAATTATATTTTCTTGTTCCTTTACCAGGTTGCGTTTCAATTCATGCCAAAATCCAATGACAGTATTATTTACTGAAATTATTTTATCGCCATTTTTAAATCCTGCTTTTCCCGCAGGCATATCTACTAAAACCGTATCGACAATTGCCAAACGCATAGGCTCAAAAGGTTTTAGAATATCATTTTTGAACATCTCCGCTCCAATATCTTCAGGAAGTGATAGGGTTTCGGTATTACCATTTGCATGGATCACGGTTATATTTTCAACATCTCTTAAGAAAAGATATTTATTGATGTCCATGACGTTGAGAAGCTCCTCACCATTTACGCTTACTATTTTATCTCCATCTTGAAAACCATAAGCATTAAACTCCTGTGCAACTGCGAATCCCTCTGGCAAATCGTTTGTTGTCACGATATCCCTTCCGTAGAAATACAATATACTCATATAAATCACGAATCCTACAATGATATTCACTGTAACACCACCAAGCATGATAATTAGTCGTTGCCATGCCGGCTTGCTTCTAAACTCCCATGGTTGTGGAGGCAGTGCCATCTGCTCCTTGTCCATACTCTCATCAATCATCCCAGCAATTTTTACATAACCACCAAGGGGTAACCAACCAATTCCGTAGGTTGTTTCACCAATTTTCTTTTTAACCAAAGCAAATTTAACATCAAAGAAGAGGAAGAATTTCTCAACGCGTGTTTTAAAAATTTTGGCAGGGATAAAATGTCCTAATTCATGAAGGACAATTAAAAAAGATAAGCTTAATAAAAGCTGAATTGCTTTAACCGCAAATGGACTCATAGTTTCGTAAAATTAACGCACAAAAGTAACCTTTTATGCCTTCCTAAAAAAATAATGCACTGCTTAGTGCATGTAGACTCAAACATTTATTCGTTCCGCCTAGCAGAATATCTTTTTAGGTAGTAATTTTGCTAAAAATATCTTCTGAAGATGCTTCAATTCTTTTCAAAATATAAATTCTTCGGAATTGTCCTTTTAGTGCTTTCAGTAATTATCATTACCATTATATACAGTGTGCTGAAGCCTAAAAAAATGCTTCCTATTTATCAGCCAGCACAAATTAGTGCCGAACTGGTTGACAGCACGCTTCAGCATGTAAAAAAATACCATACCATTGCAGATTTCAGTTTAACCAATCAAAATGGCAAAACAGTGACCCAAGCGGATTACGCAGATAAAATGTATGTGGCCGACTTCTTCTTTACTACTTGCCAGACTATTTGTCCAGTTATGACAGATCATATGAAGGAAATTCAAGAAAAACTCAAAAATGATTCATCGGTCCTCCTTCTTTCCCACACCGTTATGCCCGAAGTAGACAGCGTGACACAACTCAAAAAATACGCCCTTGATAAAGGTGTGGATGATGCCAAATGGAATTTAGTTACCGGGGAAAAACAAGAGATTTATGAGCTGGCAAGGAAGTCCTACCTAGCCGCTAAGGACAATCCGTATGATCAATACGACCTTATACATACCGAAAATTTTGTGCTCGTTGATGCTAAAAAGCAAATAAGAGGTTTCTATGATGGCACAAATTCAGAGGACATAGCCAAGCTTTTAGCCGATATTCAGGTGCTAAAAAATGAAGGACAAGATTGATTGAAGAAATCCTTTATTAACTCCATATTTTCATTTACTTTTGTCTTGTTTAAAATCAATCTAAATAACAAATGTTCACTATAGCTTCACTAAAGAAGGGACAACGAGGTATCATCAAAGAATTTTCTATTGATGTGGTGCCGCTTAAGTTACTTGAAATGGGTTGCCTTCCCGGCAATGAAGTGAGCTTGGTGCAAGTGGCCCCTTTCCATGATCCATTATACCTCAACATCAATGGGAGTCATTTAGCCATTCGCAAAGAAACTGCCGCCCAGATAGAAATAGAATTGATTAGCTAAATGGCAAAACAAATCAACGTTGCACTTATTGGAAATCCTAATACTGGTAAAACCTCGGTGTTTAATAGACTTACGGGTTTAAACCAAAAAGTAGGTAATTATCCTGGAATCACTGTTGAAAAAAAACAAGGAATTTGTAAACTTCCTCGTGGGGTAAAGGCACATATTTTAGACCTTCCGGGCACCTATAGTTTGAACGCATCTTCATTAGATGAAAATGTTGTTATTGAATTACTCCTCAATAAAAACGACAAAGATTATCCGGATGTTGCAGTGGTAATAACCGACGTAGAAAATCTAAAACGAAACTTACTCCTTTTTACCCAAATTAAAGATTTAGGCATCCCAACCATCTTAGCGATTAACATGGCCGATAGGATGAAACGCAAAGCGATTTCCTTGAATGTTGAATTACTCGAAACAAGGCTTGAGACGGAAATAGCACTCATAAGCTCGCGAAATAATGACGGTTTTGACAAACTGAAAGAGCTCATTGCGAATCCCGCTAAACTCTCAACCAAACCAGCATTAAACGCATCTACAATTGCTCCTGAATATTTTAACAGACTTCGGAAGGCCTTCCCAAAACAAGATTTATACAAATTATGGTTGGTAATAACGCAGGATGTTAACTTCGGAAAGTTAGACCGAAAACAACTAAAAGGTGTTGCTACTTTTCAAACCGAATCAGCAAGTAATTTAAAACGCCTTCAGCAAAAAGAAACCATCGCCCGCTATAAATTTATCAATGAAATTCTCAAGGAGTCCCTGTCCATTGATACTTCGAAGGCGAAAGATTTACGTAGCAAACTGGATCGTGTTCTTACCCACAAAGTATGGGGCTATTTTATTTTCTTCGGAATTTTACTCCTCATTTTTCAAGCTATTTTTGATTGGAGTCAGTATCCCATGCAATTCATTGAAGACTCTTTTGTGCAATTAGGTTCGCTTGTGAAAACCCATATGCCGCCTGGCGACTTTACAAATCTTATTGCCGAAGGCGTCATCGCAGGCCTAGGAGGTATTGTTATATTCATTCCGCAGATCGCCTTCCTGTTTTTCTTCATTGCTATTTTGGAAGAAACTGGGTATATGAGTAGGGTTGTTTTCTTGATGGATCGTGTGATGCGTCGCTTTGGACTTAGCGGAAAAAGCGTGGTGCCTCTTATTTCAGGAACGGCTTGTGCCATCCCGGCTGTTATGGCAACTCGAAATATTGAAAACTGGAAAGAACGCCTTATTACAATTCTTGTAACACCCTTCACTACGTGCTCTGCAAGACTTCCCGTTTACATCATTATCATTCCATTGGTTATTCCAGATCAACGTGTATTTGGTATTTTTAGTCTACAAGGGCTTACCCTTATGTTCTTGTATCTCCTTGGATTTGGTGCTGCTATTTTTTCAGCATGGGTCCTTAACAAGATTTTGAAGATACGCAGCAAAACATTCTTTGTAGTTGAAATGCCGAATTACAAATTACCAATGCCTAAAAATGTATTGATTACAGTTATTGAAAAAACCAAATCATTCGTGCTTGGTGCTGGAAAAATTATACTTGCCATTTCCATTATCCTTTGGGTCTTGGCATCTTATGGTCCAGGTGATTTTAATAAGGCTGAAGAATTAGTCAAGGCACAAACTGCTTCCGAAGTCATTTCAGAATCAGAACTCGAAACTAAAATTTCCTCCTATAAATTGGAGCGTTCCTATATAGGTATTATCGGAAAGGCCATTGAGCCTGCTGTGGAACCTTTGGGCTACGACTGGAAAATAGGCATCGCTATTGTGAGTTCCTTTGCTGCCAGAGAGGTTTTCGTTGGAACACTAGCAACCATTTACAGTGTTGGGAGTGAAGAAGAAGAAACCATTAGAAACAGAATGGCGGCAGAAATAAATCCCATTACCAAAAAGCCAGTTTTTAATTTTGCAAGTGGTGTTTCGCTGCTACTATTTTACGCCTTTGCAATGCAATGTATGAGCACATTGGCAGTAGTAAGGCGTGAGACTAATAGTTGGAAATGGCCCATGTGGCAGCTATTTGGCATGACCGCAATTGCGTACATTGTCGCACTTGGAGTCTATCAGTTTTTAAAATAAAACATGTCATTTTTCGTTCTTAAAAGAAAGGATCAACTAATAAAAATGAAATATATTTTACCGTTTATTTTTGTCATATGTGTTGGATGTCCACAAAAAGATGATGATAGGATTTCTTGTGAAGATATCATCGTTTCTTTTACAAGTTTAGAGGCTGAATATGGCTGTACAAACACCCAGTATCAAACGGAAATTAACCTCGAGGATATATTTACAGTGATAAGATCTCAAGAAGTATTCGACGTCTTAGTCAGTGGAAGCTGTACCCCAAACATTGATTTTAACGTCTATGATTTAATTATAGGAAAACAAGGACTTCGGAATGGAAACATTTCGATTAGCTATGAGCTTATAGAGGATTGTGAAACCAATGTGTTAACTTTAACGGTAACATTTTTACAAAACGTAACTTTTGAGACACCAAATTTGACCTATCATGTGTTAACTGCAAAATTAGCAGATGTTGAAGCGCTTGAAGTAGAAATTATTGAAACCAATTAGAATATGCAGAATATCTTAGTCATCATAACCTTTGCGCTAGCTGCAGGATATGTAATAAAAAAGTTTTTTTGGCTGCCAATTTTTGAGAAAAAAGTGGGGGCTTCTAAGACGCTAGATGGCGATAATACTAAATGTGGCAAGAAAGACTGTGGTTGCCACTAATCTTAAATTTTATTTTTAAATACTAATAAAGAATAGTCCAGTTCTCCACCATCATTTTCAGATGGAGGAGGCGATAAGGTCATAACCGTCTACCCATAAAACAATACATAAACCGCCTATAGATGAGGTCGCTCCAAGTGGAATCTTAATTCAAAGTTGAGTAATTTCTAGAAGTTCGTCTTGCGTAAAAATGCCAACGCGAATTTGACTTGGAAGCACAAACATTATTATCCTCTGAAAAGAAAGAAATCATCTTTCATGTCTTCTATATGTTCGTCCTTATTGGTGATGATATATTTAAGCGCTTTATTCGTAAAATCATTGCCCTTTTCGGTGAGGTAAACAACGTCATTGTCAATCGCAATCATGTTGTTTTTTAGGGCTAATTCTAAAACAGCCTGTGCTCGTACACGCTGCCAATTAATGTGTTCCCTTAAATGATTAATATGACGCTCACTTTCTTCGGAATGATTATTTAAATGAAGTAAGAAGGTAATCAATGAAACCTCTGTTCGTTGTCGTTTTTGGCGATACAAGACCGAAAGCACACCCTTTTTCGGAGCAAACAAATACACAAGTAAAAACACTATCCCAAGTACGGTTGTCATGG
>JBLHGH010000062.1:0-9833 GCA_047615425.1 Candidatus Latescibacterota bacterium | reverse complement strand
TGACCACTCCTTGCGTTCCACAACTGATACTTTACAAATTTCTGGATTAGGGTCCCTAGATATTGTCAATAGGAATTTTGTGAATGTTGAACGGATTTACAATCAGGAATTTAACCGCGATTGGAATTTACTAAATCCAACAGGAAATCAACAGTTTGTAACTGCTGGAATCGCTGCGTCACATCCCAGGTATGGAACAGCTCAATACGAATTTCAACAACTTAGTTTTTCAGAAAATTTTACAGGCTCAAGACATGTTTTACGTGCGGCACTAAGGGCTAATAAAATTCGATCCACCACAAGTGGAAGTCTCCTTTCCAGTGAGAGCGACACCGTTAAATCTAATTTCTTTCGAATCCATAATGCAACTACCTATTCACTAAATAACGCCTGGATTGGCGCTAAAATTTCGCAAGAAGATAACCAGATAAACAATGGTGATATGGAAACCCTATCACCCTTAAATCAAAAATATCAGGCCTATGAAGCATTTATTGGCGTTGGGGATAGCACCAAAGTTTATGTAGAAGGCGGTTATCAATATAGGCTAAATGATAGTGTGAGAAACAATACAATTAGTCGGGTAAATAGCAGAAACAGCTATTATCTTAAATCAAAGCTTTTAAATAGTACGGCATCGCAACTATCAATTTTTGTGAATTATCAAGTATTGAAAGATGAGCTTGGCGATGCTTTAGACGACCAATCCCTAAATTCTAGAATACTGTACAACCAACGTTTATTTGATGGTGGCATTCAGCTTAACACTACGCTTGAATCCAATAATGGGGTAATTGCTCAACAAGAATTTACCTACTTAAAAGTTGAACCCGGACAAGGAGTCTACACTTGGAAGGATTACAACAACAATGGTGTACAAGAATTGGATGAATTTGAAATTGCCCAATATCAAGACGAAGCAGAATATGTCCGTATCTTACTTCCAAACCAGGTGTTTCTGAAAATTCGTGAGAATGCGTTTAGCCAGATACTTACGTTGAACCCGCAAGCTTGGGTGAACAACGAAGGTCTATTTAAGACCTTATCACATTTCTATAATCAGACCTCGTTTCAACTAACTCGTAAAGTGAGACGTAATAATGATGATTTGCTACTTAATCCTTTTGAAGATAGCGGTGATGACCAGCTTGGTCTTACACAAAACTTCAGAAACGCCTTGTTTTATAACCGAGGAAAGCAACATTACACCACAAGCTATACCTTCTTGGCGAGCTCGACCAGCAACTTAATATCTTTAGGTTTACAGACTTCGAAATTACAAAGCCATCAGCTTAACTTTAATCATAAGGTTTGGGAAAGCTGGCTAATTACCTTTAAAGGAATTATGGGTAATACTGAAAGTGTCTCGGAGAATTTTGAGGCACGTAATTTCCTGTTGGACAGTTACGAACTCAACCCAAAGCTTTCTTACTTAGTTAATCAAAAAACACGGTTTGACGTGTTTTACACATTTCTGAATAAAGAGAACACTCTAGGTGAAATGGAATTGTTAGATCAGCAAAAGATAGGGGTTTCTTTTTCGCATAGTAATGCAGAGAAAATTTCCCTGAGCGGTAGTTTCAATTATATTACGAATGATTTCGCTGGAAGTGCCTTTTCGCCAGTTGCCTATCAAATGCTGGAAGGGTTACAGCCCGGAACTAATTTTACATGGAACCTTTTACTTCAGAAAAAAATAACGAAGTATTTAGATGCTAACCTTTCGTACTTCGGAAGAAAAAGCAAAAACTCAAGCACCATTCATACGGGGAATTTACAATTAAGAGCCTTCTTCTAATTACGTGTTGCGTTTAGGTTTGAGAAAGACATCCATAAAAAAAGCCCCGCTTAACAGCGGGGCTTTTCTATAAAAAATTATTTTTGAAAACTTATTTTACGATAATCTTCCCTGTCTTAAAGGTTCCAGAACTTTGGTCACCCATTTTGATAAAGTAAACGCCTGTATCTGCATATGACATATCCAACTTGTATACAAAACGATCGTTTTGCTTTACAAGGTTGTTGAAAGCCAAACGCTGACCCATTACATTATATATACTTATAGAAGCTACACCCTCAAAAGCGCTGATTAAAGATATTTCAAATTGGTTATTTTCTTTGGTCAAAACCACGAAGTCTGAAGCAACAATAGCCTGATCTTGAACACTTAAAATATCATTAATAACTACTGTATAATCCTGAACTTCACCATAGTCAAAATCAGTACAAGGGTCTAAAACATCACCAGGAGCAGATGTATCGATAGCCTTAGCTCTCAATCTGTGAGGTCCTAATGCAGAACCCGTTGGGATTGTCAATGTAAAGTCCTCTAATACGTTATCAGCCTGGAAGAATTCTCCGGAAATTAAACGCTCAGACGTCTCAAAAGAACCACTGTCATCAAAATCAATCCACACAGATAATGCCTCTACACCAGCACCACCGGTCCAGTTCTGTTGAGCTTGTAACGTATATACATTACCACCGGCTTGGTTGCTTAAGTCTGTAGACATCGCAGTTCTGTCAGCATATCCTTGTGGGCCACCACTAGGCTCAGTATTACACCCATTTCCACCGTCATCAGCAGTAATCGTATTTAAAACAAACATTTTGATTCCGTCCACGTTACAACCGGCAGTTGCCATTGGTTGACAATATCCACCAACTTGTTGTACTACAGTTTTAATAGTAGCATCATTGTTAGTGTTTGAATCTCCAGCCAATAATGTTCTAGCTTCAATTACAAATGGTCCTGCACCAGATAGATCTGCTGTTGCCGTAAAAGTATACGTAACGTTTGCTCCTGGAGCAATCGAACCTGTATTTGAAGTTTCCATCACTGCTGGAAGCGCATCAATCATAAACTGTACATCAGGATTTGTAATGGCGTTACTACCAAAGTTTCTGATAGTTATCTCAACTATTTCAGCTGCACCAAGTACACCACTGTTTGGTTGGTCAATGCTAATTACCCCAATATCATCTGGCGCTGGAGGTGCTAAAGAGAAATGAGACACGACATCACGTCTTGATGGCTCAAAGTATTCAGCAATGTGCCAGAAAGTATCATCTACTGGATCAACAGTACACTGCACGTAATCTGCTAAACGATTTGATGGGTTAGCGGCTGTACTTAATTCAATATCTTCTTCAGTAACTGTCATTACGCCAGAAGGATCTCCGTCAAAACGACCGGTATAGTGAATTCCAATTCTATCTGTAGCAGAAGATGAAGTATATCCCATTGCAATATCACCAACAGAGTTCATTGCCATACTACCTGAATAAGCATCTCTACCTTCTGGAGCTTCATAGGTTCCTTCTTGAAAGATAACCCATGGCATTGTATCACCACCTGTTTGGCGTAATTCATACCATCTGATTGCCGCTTTTTCGCCACCACCCGCCACAACATCAACTACGAAGTTAAATACTGCAGAGTTATAACCTGGGAATCTTCTGTATTGTGCTTGATTCATAATAGTAGCTTGAAGGATATCAATATCCACACCACCACCTTGAGGTCTGTTTGAGAAAGATCCTCCGTCAAATACACCAACAAAATCTTCTGTTATAATTTCCTGAGCTACACTCATAGAGGCACCTCCTGGGTTTGTCCAGTCAACAGTTGCATTCCATATTTTAAGATGGTCATCAGAAACACCACCCCATTGGTCATCTTGCATATATACAATTGGACAAGGTGAAGTAATTGCAGCTAAATCATCATCTGTTGTGTGGAAAGCCTGAGGGCTATAGAAACCACTAGTTACAAGACCAGGTAATGGTAAGGCAACAAACTGAGATGGATTACCAGCTATCATTTCAAGACGCTCAACAGCAAACACACGGTTTGCCGCACCAATATTAGCTGTTACCATATACTTATCTCCAAATACTGAAAATTTAGTATAATCTGGGAAAGATCCAGTGCCCATACCAGAAGTATAAACGTTCCAACCGTCTGTAACTGGGTTTGGTCCGGCACAAACTGCCACGTTAAATCCGTTTGGATTATTATCAAATTCTGTGATAACAAAACGATCCGCTTGCGCATCATAAAATACAATTGGGTCACCAATAGCATTTCCAGGGAAAAGTGTCGCTAAAGACGCTTCTGCCGTTAGTGGATTACCGTTCTTGTCAAAAATTCTGAAAGAAGAGTTCCAAGCACCAACATAGTGATTAGGTCCTACAGCTCCTGTAGGATCTGAAGGTGTTGCAGAAGAAATATCTGCAATAAAAGTTAAAATTGGTGGTTGAACACGTTGTTGAATCGCATTTCTTTGAATATCAACTAATGGATCTGGTCCATCAGAACCTTTTCCAGGAACAACGTTATTTCCATGTTTTCTTTTTGGTCGTCCAAGCATCGGAGAATTGTCCGCATAAATTAATGTCCCGTTTGCTGTTTGATCAGCAACACTGGCAACATAGGTCGGTCCTTCTAACATACCAACATTTGTTGGGCCGTAAGTTTCTTGTGCTATTGTCCCAAAACTAATAAGGAGCAACAACGCCATAGCGTAATAAGTAAACTTCATTTTGTTCATTTTAAGTTAAATTTGTTTCAGCCCTAAAAATACTCTCTATTCTTCGAAAAGCCAATTCTTTTTATGCTAAAATTTATAACTTTATTAACTTATGTGCCGTTGCCTTACTATTTAAATCTCTACAGCGCTAGTAGGCTATTAAACCATTTTCGTGGCATAATTTTACTGAAAACAACTTAGATGAAAATTAAATCGGCACATTAATTGTAATTTCACTCCCTTAACATTAAAAAACGGAAATATGATAGTTAATAAAACATTCTTTACGGCAGCTGCATTTGTGTTTATTGCATGTGGCACCGCCAATAAAGTGAAAGAAGATAAAGTTTCAGATATGAACGAAGTAAACAAAGTTGAAGCAGCGAGCTTAGTAGACAAAAAAATGCTTGTTGAAAAAATGATGGCAGCCGGTTTTCGTGCAGGTACTATTGTAGCCTCCGATGCTGAAGGGGATTGCCCATTTACAATTAGTTTAGCTAATAAAACAGAAACCCTTATGTATGATCCAATCAATTTAGATGAATCATTTAGTGCTTTTAAACAAGATGGAATGAAGGTGTGGTTCACGTTTGCTGGGTTGCGTATGATGAATCGTTGTGAAAAAGCAAATCCGATAAACCTTCTAGACATACAACCCCGCATGTAGGAGTTGGTTAAATCTATAGCAATTAAACAATAAAAAAAAGAGCGGATTAAATCCGCTCTTTTTTTTATTGGCTTATGGTTAACTCAACCACTTCTTGTATGAGATACTCTCCCGTACTATTTCTGAAATTTTTGCAATTGGAATTCGTTCCTGTTCCATAGAATCACGATGTCTTATAGTCACCGTTTGATCTTCTAAGGTTTGATGATCCACCGTAATACAAAATGGTGTTCCAACTGCATCTTGTCTTCTATAACGTTTCCCAACGGCGTCTTTTTCATCGTACACTACGTTGCAATCCCACTGTAGATCCTGAATAATTTCTTTAGCGATTTCTGGAAGACCATCTTTTTTTACTAACGGAAAAACCGCAACCTTTGTTGGAGCTAAAATGGCTGGTAATTTTAGAACCGTTCGTGTGCTTCCATCTTCTAAAGTTTCTTCCTGAAGTGAATTGCTCAAAATAGCCAAGAACATTCTATCCAATCCAATTGAAGTCTCAACAACATAGGGCGTATAGTTCTTATTTAATTCAGGGTCAAAAAACTGGAGTTTCTTGCCACTGTGCTCTTCATGCGCTTTTAAATCGAAGTCGGTTCTTGAATGAATTCCTTCTAATTCCTTAAATCCAAAAGGAAAATTAAATTCAATATCCGTTGCAGCATTCGCATAATGGGCCAGCTTTTCATGATCGTGAAAACGATAGTTTTCTTCACCCATGCCCAAAGAAAGATGCCATTTAAGCCTTGTCTCTTTCCAGTGATCATACCATTTCATCTCATCTCCAGGACGTACAAAAAATTGCATTTCCATTTGCTCAAATTCACGCATTCTGAAAATAAACTGTCTGGCTACAATCTCGTTTCTGAAGGCTTTCCCGGCTTGTGCAATTCCGAAGGGAATCTTCATCCTACCCGTCTTCTGAACGTTCAAGAAATTTACAAATATCCCTTGGGCCGTTTCTGGGCGTAAATATAAATCTGTTGCACTCTCGGCTGACGCACCTAATTTGGTTCCAAACATCAAATTAAACTGACGTACATCTGTCCAGTTTTTACTTCCGGTGTCTGGATCTGCAATTCCGAGCTCTTCGATCAAGGCTTTAACATCAGCCAAATCTTCAGCTTCCAAAGAACCTGCTAACCTACTTAAAATCTCTCGCTGTTTTTCCTTATAACCAACAACACGTGGGTTGGTTGTTACAAACTGTGCTTCGTCAAAACTTTCACCAAAGCGATTTCTGGCTTTTACAATTTCCTTCTGTGCCTTTATATTCAATTTCTCTGCATAGTCCTCGACGAGTACATCAGCTCGGAATCTTTTTTTAGAATCTTTGTTGTCAATTAACGGGTCACTAAAGGCGTCCACGTGGCCAGACGCTTTCCATGTCTTAGGATGCATCAAAATAGCGGCATCAATCCCAACAATGTTCTGATTCATATACACCATGCTGTGCCACCAATACGCACGGATATTTTTCTTGAGCTCCACACCATTTTGTGCATAATCATAAACTGCACTTAGTCCGTCATAAATTTCGCTAGATGCAAAAACATATCCGTACTCCTTCGCGTGAGATACTACTCTTTTAAATTGATCATCGTTATTTGCCATAGCGCAAAAATAAAAAATCCGCCATGATAACATCATAGCGGATACGCTTTTTTTTAAGGAAAGTTCGTTTATTTCAAAATCATGTTTGCCGTTGCAATTCTAGAAGGGCCATCAAAGACATTTATTATGTAGCGCCCTTCCACTAAATCTGCCTCATCAGCACTTATCAGTATACATACATCGAGTTCCTCATTTTCGTAAAAAACACGTGAAGCTGCACTATAATCTATCTCTTGATCATCATAAGTGACGCTTCCTTTGTCACCAAGCAAGGTTTTATTCGGATTATACACCTGAACATATAATAGGCGATCTCCTTTTTGAGCAATGGCATTAGGTGCCAACGTAAAACAGGCTCTAATTTTATCAGCTCTGCTAGAACGTTTCGTATCTACAATTTTTCCGCTATTTCTAACAATCACAGCTTCCCCTCTAAGATCTGTAGCGCCAATAACAGAAGCGCGCTTAATAGTTTCGGTCATTAGGGTATTGCTTTCGCTTACCGAATCAACTGCTCTTTGTGTGTTTTCCAAAACAACATAGGTGCTGTCTCGCTCCATTAAAAGCTGTTGATTTGCAACAATTAGGCTATCTGCCTTTCTAAAGAGTTGGGTGCGCTCAAGTTTGAGACGTCCAATCTCTGCTCGATACCGTTCAATTAAACCTACATTGGCCTCTGCCGTTTTTACTGAATCTAATAAAACAAAAATCCGTTCACGAGCCGCGAGTAGGTCTTTATCTTTTAATTCATTATCTTGTATAATCTCATCGTAGTTGGCGATGAGGTCTTCTAGCTCTCCCTCAATTTTAGCTTTTTCTGAAATAAGGCTCATCTCATTGTCCTTACTATCGTTATACAGTTTTGCCGTATACACGGCTAAGGCGATAAGAAGCAGCGATAAAATGCCGATCAATACCTTAAATTTAGTGCTATTGTTTTCAGTAGTCATATTCTAATAGAGTTGATGGTTTCAGGATGCTAAAATAGCAACACTTCGTTTGCAATAACGTTTACAAAATGGTAAAAAGTAAAAATATATGTTAAATCTCTTATTTCCAAATATTTGCAATGGATGTAGAGAGCTCTTGTCCGCCTCTGAAACAGTACTTTGCACCCAATGCAGGCATGATTTACCCCTTGTTTGTTATCATAGAAATAATAGTGACGCGATGAAAAAAATGCTCTACGGAAGAATCCCAATTGCAAACGCCACAGCGCTAATACAGTTTCAAAAAAGAGGCATCACTCAAGAAATTTTGCACAATTTAAAGTACAGGAAACAAGAAGAGATTAGTTTTTTCTTCGGAAAATGGCTTGGGGCAGAACTTGCTGAAACAAACGCCTATGATCAAATTGATATGGTTATTCCAGTCCCTTTGCACAAAATAAAAGAGAAAAAACGGGGTTATAATCAGGTCACAGGATTTGGAGAAGAAGTTGCGAAGGCTCTGAAAGTACCTTACTATGATGATGTGCTTTTAAAAATATCGAACACTAATTCACAAGTTTTAAAAAAACGCCTTACGCGATTTGGAGCTGTTGAAGTTTTCGCCTTAAACAGGCCTGCGGCAATAGAAAACGCCCATGTGCTTTTGATTGATGATATTATAACTACTGGCGCAACACTTGAAAGCTGTGCTTCACAACTGTTAAAAGCGAAGAATGTAACTATTAGTTTGGCCACGATTGCTATCACATTGTGAAAAATCTCCCTACTTTTGTCACTACCAATGACAGATAGCAAACCGAAAAGTAACACCCACCGACTTCTCTATATTCCAATAGCGCTATTGTTCTTGCTTTCTTTTATTGATTGCGCAAAAAAAGGACGTCCAACAGGAGGTGCTTTGGATACAATTCCACCAGTTATTCTAAAAACTAGCCCAGAGAATTATTCAATTAATTTTTCGGAAAATGAAATGAGGATCACTTTTGATGAGTACATCAAATTAAAAGAGCTTCAGAAAAATTTATTAATCTCACCCCCAATGACGTATGCTCCAGTGATAACACCTCTTAGCACGTCAAAAACACTAAAAATACAATTACTCGATACTTTAAAAGAGAACACGACGTATTCTATAAATTTCGGTAAAAGTATCGTTGATAATAACGAAGCAAATGCATATGACTACTATAAGTATGTGTTTTCAACGGGCAGCTATATAGACAGCTTGAAACTTAGTGGTACAGTTGGCGATATTAAATTTCCGAAGACCACAGAGCCTATGACCGTCATGCTATACGAAATGACTGAAGACTTCAATGACTCTTTAATATATACTGAAAAACCCACCTATGTTACAATAACAAAAGACAGTACAGATAGGTTTGAGCTAACAAATCTAAAAGAAGGAAACTACTTGTTGCTGGCACTTCAAGAAACTAGCAACGACTTTAAATACCAACCTCAAACTGATAAAATAGGATTTCTTCAAAATGCAGTTAGTCTTCCAACAGACAGCATATTTTCTTTAAAAATTTTTAAAGAAGCTCCTACGAATAAAGTTAGGCTCGCTAAACACGAAACAAAACAACATATTATTTTCGATTATGATGGTGATACACCGAATTTGGATATCGAAGTTATTTCTGAAGTTCCTGACGCATTTAGTTATAGAAGTTTCAAAGATGCAGAAAAGGACAGTTTACATTATTGGTTTAAACCCGCTTTGGAAGTTGACTCCTTGCTTTTCAAAATAAAAAATGCTTCGAAAATTGATACTGTACAAGTGCGCATGCGGGATTTGTTTGCCGATTCACTGAAAATAAATCCGATAAATGTTGGGATATTAAAACCCCGAGACACCTTCTTTCTGCGGGCCAATACTCCATTAGTTGCTATTGATTCAGAAAAAATACAACTAACAGACAAAGATACACTGGCGGTGCATTTTCAGGCAGAAATTCAGACACGAACTAATAAAATAGCATTAACATTTGACCGTGCCGAAGAACAAACCTACACCTTCAATGTCTTGCCGGGAGCTATCACAGATTTTTTTGAAAGCACCAATGA
>JBLHGH010000061.1:0-9867 GCA_047615425.1 Candidatus Latescibacterota bacterium | reverse complement strand
ATTGCAAACCAATGATGGCGGATTCCTCATGATAGGCGCTTCAGAAAGTAGTGATTTCGATATTATTGATGATAAAGGAAGTTATGATCTTTGGGCGGTACGAACTAGTCCTAGTGGAAACTTGCTTTGGACCCGCTCTTTTGGCGGTTCTGAAATTGACATAGGTTACGCGGTGACCAAAGCCAATGACGGTAATTATATCATTGTAGGTGACACCAGAAGTAATGACAAGGACGTAAGTAACCCATTAGGAAACGCAGATAGCTGGGCAGTAAAGTTTAATGACGACGGAGACATTATTTGGGAAAAGACCTTTGGCGGCACCGAATTTGAATCTGCTCGAAACATAATTCCACTTTCATCTGGAAATTATTTAATCACAGGCTCTACAAGAAGTCCTAATGGTGATGTAACCGAAAATAAAGGTCAGAATGACATTTGGGCAATCATCATTGATCCTGCTGGTGTTGTTCTAGAACAAAAAACAATTGGTGGTTCTAGCCTAGATTTTGGAGACGCCGCCATAGAGACCTCAGATAATACCATTGTTATAATTGGTAATACTGAAAGTAATGATCTGGATATCCCAGAAAATAGAGGGGTCAAGGATTTTGTCGTAATTAAATTCAACTAAGCCTAAAGAGCGTAAAAAATGAAAAAAATCGCCTTATTGTTGATCATAACGATGGCATTTACAGCCTGTAAAAACGATGACGACACAGCTACTCAAAATGGTGTTCGTTCCAATTTCCAATTTACCCATAATTTTGATGGCGATGAAATTGAAAACTCAGACTTTGAAGTTATTCAATACACCAACGCTCATGGCGAGGAATTGAGCGTCTCAAAAATCGTTTACCTTATATCTGATATCACATTCACCAACGCAGCAGGCACAGCTTTTACAGCTGGAGACCACAATCTAGTGAATGTGCGCGAGGAGTCTAACCTCTTGTTTACACCAGATGTAGAAATACCAGAAGGCGAATACAATGTATCTTTTACATTTGGTTTTGATGATGAAGACAATATTGATGGCGCCTACACGGATCTAAACTCTGCTGATGGCGGCTGGAACGTTCCGGCAATGCTTGGTGGTGGATACCACTATATGCGCTTGGAAGGTCGCTATATTGATGATACTTCAGCTGAAACTGGATTCCAATATCATACTATTCGTGCAGCCGATAACACTACGATGCCTATTACGCTTCAAGACACTTCGTTTGAAGTAAGTCTTGGGCAAATTGATATTTCAGAAGGAACTACGGTTGAAATAAAAATGAATGTTGCAGAGTGGTTTAAAAACCCTAATGAGTGGGACTTAAATCTTTTGGGTCAAGCATTAATGCCAAACTTTGATGCACAAATAATGATGTCCGAAAATGGAACATCCGTATTCTCTAAAGGAACAATAACAAACTGATGAAAAAACTAGCGCTTCTAGGTTTTGTTGGGCTTCTTTTACTAGCCTGTAAGGACACAGATGATACCCCAACAGATGATGGGTATGTTGCAACGCCGCAAAACCTTGAGATTCCAGAATTATTTAACAACCTAATTGACCCCCCTGTAATCCCTGAAGATAACCCGCAAAGCGTAGAAGGTGTTGCCTTAGGAAAAAAACTATTTTTCGACCCTATTTTATCTGAAAACAATACGCAGGCATGTGCTTCATGTCACCGCCCTGAAAATGCTTTTACAGACCCAAGACAGTTTAGTGTTGGAATTAATGGAGACATAGGGACTCGAAATTCGATGCCTATCTTTAACGCTGCCTGGAATTACGGACAAAAATTCTTTTGGGATGGTCGCTCAATTACATTGGAGGCTCAAGCTTTGGAGCCGGTCATAGACCCTATAGAAATGCATAACACTTGGGAAAATGCTGTAGCTACACTTCAAGATGATGATGATTATCCAGCGCTATTTAATCTGGCGTTTGGGACAGAAACTATTACCAAAGAATTAACCACGAAGGCGATTTCACAATTTTCAAGAACGCTTATCTCTGCAAATTCTAAATTCGACCAGCATTTGCTAGGAACTGCCACACTTACTCCTGAAGAGGAAAATGGCATGAACGTGTTTATGGACGAAACACGGGGTGACTGTTTCCATTGCCATGGAAATCCCAACAATCCCTTATGGACAGATAATATTTTTCACAATAATGGTTTGGATGCAGTAATTACAGATAAAGGATTAGGCGCTATTTCAGGTGACCCCCGAGAATTTGGATTATTCAAATCCCCTTCCATTCGGAACTTAGCCTTTACGGCTCCTTATATGCATGACGGGCGCTTTGCAACGCTAGAAGAAGTAATAAACCATTATAGCGAAGGTTTAGTCTATTCAGAAACCATTGATCCCCTTATGAAAACGGTTCCGGAGGGTGGCGTGCAACTATCTGAAGAAGACAAGGCAGCCCTGAAAGCCTTTTTATTGTCACTATCAGACCCCTCGTTTATAAACAATCCAGCTTTCAGACCTGATAATTAATTTACATATGCCTATTCTATTGGCATTACATAAATTAACATCCATATTTTTACCATCACGAAAATCTATAATTCCATACCTTAAAATTATTTTTGGCGTGTGGTTTACCGTAGTATTTGCCGTATCTTTGCCACCTAATTTAGAATAAGTCTACTTTATGATAAAAGTTAGTGAAGGCGCTAAATCTCAAATTGCAACCTTGATGGCCGCAGATGGTTTCAATATTGCAAAGGATTTTGTGCGGGTTGGAGTGAAAAGTGGAGGGTGTTCTGGTTTGTCTTATGAACTTAATTTTGACCATAACATGGGTGAAAATGACAAGCTATTTGAAGACCAGGCAGTAAAAATTGCGATAGACAAAAAAAGCTTTTTATATCTAATAGGAACCACGTTGGAATACAGCGGTGGCCTTAACGGAAAAGGATTTGTATTTAATAACCCAAACGCGAATAGAACCTGCGGTTGTGGAGAGAGTTTCTCATTATAATTGTTGAAATAGAAGATGGCTAAGTTTACTGAAGATGATTTAAAAAAAGAGCTCGAAACGAAAGAATACGAGTATGGCTTCTATACTGATATTGAATCAGAAACCTTTCCAATTGGTTTAGATGAAGATATTGTAAGGGCCATTTCAAAAAAGAAAGAAGAGCCAGAATGGATGACCAATTGGCGTCTAGAAGCTTTTGCGGCATGGAAAGAAATGGAAGAGCCAGAATGGGCAAATGTACATTATGAAAAGCCGGATTTTCAGGCCATTTCGTATTATTCTGCCCCTTCAACCAAACCAAAATACGATAGTTTAGATGAAGTTGATCCAGAACTTTTAGACACGTTTAAACGTTTAGGAATTTCATTGGATGAACAAAAGAAACTTGCTGGTGTTGCCGTGGATATTGTCATTGATTCTGTTTCGGTTGCTACAACTTTCAAAAAGACCTTAGGAGAAAAAGGAATTATATTTTGTTCCATTTCCGAAGCAATAAGAGAACATCCTGAATTAGTTCAGAAATATATTGGCTCCGTAGTACCGCAAAAAGATAATTTCTATGCAGCGCTAAACAGTGCCGTATTCAGCGATGGTTCATTTTGTTATATTCCAAAGGGCGTTCGTTGTCCAATGGAGTTATCTACCTATTTCAGAATCAATCAAGCAGGTACCGGTCAATTTGAGCGTACACTAGTAATTGCAGATGAAGGAAGTTATGTGAGTTATTTGGAAGGTTGCACGGCACCAAGTAGAGACGAGAATCAATTACATGCGGCGGTTGTTGAACTTATCGCCTTGGATGATTCAGAAATAAAATATTCAACGGTACAGAATTGGTATCCCGGGAACAAAGAAGGTAAGGGTGGTGTATTTAATTTTGTAACCAAAAGGGGAATTTGTGAGAAAAACGCAAAAATCTCTTGGACGCAAGTTGAAACTGGAAGTGCTGTGACATGGAAATATCCAAGTTGTATACTTAAAGGAGACAATTCTATTGGTGAATTTTATTCTATAGCTGTAACCAACAACTATCAGCAAGCAGATACTGGAACCAAGATGATTCACCTTGGTAAAAACACGCGAAGCACAATCATTTCAAAAGGAATTTCAGCCGGTAAATCACAAAACAGCTACCGTGGATTGGTTAAAATTAGTCCAAATGCGAATAATGCCCGTAATTTTTCACAATGTGATTCCCTACTTATGGGGAACCAATGTGGTGCACATACGTTTCCTTATATCGAGGTAAAAAACAAAACCGCACAAGTTGAACATGAGGCTACAACTAGTAAAATTGGTGAAGACCAAATTTTCTATTGCAATCAACGTGGCATTAACACAGAAAAGGCTATTGCCCTGATTGTAAATGGCTTTAGCAAGGAAGTGCTCAATAAACTACCCATGGAATTCGCGGTGGAAGCACAAAAACTACTAGAAATAAGCCTTGAAGGCTCTGTTGGTTAATGAAACATTGTTAAACAAAAATTGAATTAGAAATGAAAAATATTTTTTTTCTTTTTGCTATCGTAATAATTGCTGCCTCTTGTAAAGATGAAGCAAAAAGCTCAGACGCAAAAAATGATGCCGAAAAATATGGCCCAGCAAAAAACACAAACCCTAATTGGAAGGATCCTGAAGCGAATCTCCCAATCTATCGTGGTGAATTTGTACATGTTGAAGATGGTGCTGTATTAAAAGGCACCACCTATATCTATGGCGTTGTTTTAGACGAAGTAGCCATGGAGCTATCTGAGCGTGTAAACCCAGTTAAAGTGAATGATTTTGACATGGTTCCTGTTGTAGTTAAAGGAGTTCTATCTGCAAAGCCAAAAGGCTCAGAAGGGTGGGATGAAGTATTGAAAATTACCCAAATCATAAACGTAAGTAGTAAACCGGCAGAAGCCGATATAAAAATTCAAGAAAACAAAAATTAATATGTTACATATTAAAGATTTACATGCCGGTGTGGCGGATAAGAATATACTAAAGGGTATCAACCTAGAAGTGAAAGCAGGAGAAGTGCATGCTATTATGGGGCCTAATGGTTCTGGTAAAAGTACGCTTGCTTCGATAATTGCAGGTAAGGATGAGTTTGAGCTTACGAAAGGAGAATTGCTTTTTGAACAAGAAGATATTAGCGAATTAGATCCAGAAGAACGGGCTCATAAAGGTGTATTCCTTTCTTTTCAATACCCTGTTGAAATCCCAGGCGTTTCAGTAACTAACTTTATTAAGACAGCAATCAACGAAACTAGAAAGGCAAAAGGTCTAAAGGATATGCCTGCTGGAGAGATGTTGAAGCTTATTAAAGAGAAAGCAGATATGTTGGATATTGATAGAAAATTTTTATCAAGATCCCTAAATGAAGGATTTTCAGGTGGCGAGAAAAAACGAAATGAAATTTTTCAATTAGCTATGTTAGCGCCAAAACTTGCCATATTGGATGAGACAGATTCTGGTCTGGATATCGATGCGCTTAAGATTGTTGCTAATGGCGTAAATAAATTGAAAAACAAGGATAACGCCGTTGTTATAATTACGCATTATCAGCGACTACTAGATTATATAGTTCCCGACTTTGTACATGTATTAATCAATGGTAAAATTGTTAAGTCTGGGCCAAAAGAACTCGCATACGAGTTAGAAGCAAAAGGGTACGATTGGGTTAAAGAAGAATTAGTTTAGTATTCCATTATTAAACATATTTCTGTCTAAGTAGTAAAAAACATTATGACGTTAAAAGATAAATTATTATCATCTTACATTGCTTTCGAAGACTATTTGGAAGACGATTCACCGTTGCATGAATTGAGAAATACAGCAATCAAGAATTTTGAATCGATTGGTTTTCCAACAAAGAAAGATGAAGCTTGGAAATACACTTCGCTAAATGCATTGCTTAAAGCAGATTACAGCTTCTTTCCGAAGAACGAAAGCGCTATCGAATTTAAGGACGTAAAGAAGTACTTTTTACATGACATTGACACCTATAAAATCGTTTTTGTTGATGGCGTCTACAGTTCTTTTCTTTCTGAAACATCCCATGACTCTTTAGACGTTTGTCTTTTGTCTTCTGCACTAAGCAAGCCAAAATACAAACCTGTAATAGAAGCATATTTCAATAAAGTAGCTAAAGATGACGGTCTTACGTCACTGAACACGGCTTTTGCAAAAGAAGGAGCATATATCAATATTCCGAAGAACAAAGAAGTAGAGAAGCCAATTGAAATTATCAACTTTTCTACTGGAAATGAAGCTGCCATGTTATTGCAGCCTCGAAATCTAATTATAGTAGGTGAAAATGCACATGTTCAAATCATTGAACGTCACCAAAGCCTTTCAGCTAATCCGGTATTTACCAATAGCGTTACCGAGATTTTTGCCGAAAAACGCGCCTATGTAGATTACTACAAAATTCAAAATGACCGAGCCGAAGCATCGCTAATTGACAATTCGTTTATTTCACAAGAGCGTGAAAGTAACTGCAATTTGCACACCTTCTCGTTTGGCGGTAAAATTATTCGAAACAATCTGAATTTCTATCAGAACGGAGAACATTGTGACTCTACATTGAAAGGAGTTACAATCTTAAAAGATAAGCAGCACGTAGATCACAACACGCTAGTACATCATACTGCACCTAACTGTGAAAGTCATCAGGATTATAAAGGAATTTATGCGGATGCTTCAACGGGTGTTTTCAATGGTAAAATTGTAGTTGAAAAGGAGGCACAGAAAATCAATGCTTTCCAACAAAACAATAATATATTGATTGACGATAAGTCTACTATTAATGCCAAGCCACAATTGGAAATCTTTGCAGATGACGTGAAATGCTCACATGGGTGTACCATTGGTCAACTAAACGAAGAAGCCCTATTTTACTTACGTTCACGTGGAATTGCAGAAAAGGAAGCTCGTGCATTATTGATGTATGCTTTTGCAAACACAGTTCTTGAAAGTGTAAAGGTTCGTGAGCTTAAGAAGCGTATCAATAAGCTAATCGCGACCAAAATTGGTGTGAGCTTAGGCTTTGATGTATAAAAAAAGCCTTTCAGAATTAAATCCCGAAAGGCTCGTAATTTTCTTTAAGCATCTTATTATTCTTTAATCCATTTGGCGATATATCGCGTTTAGGCTTCTACAAAAGAGGGGCATAATTTCAAGTGAAAACCAAGTGTTGTTCAAACTTTTTCTAATAGTCAAAGCGTGATCTAGGACGATTAATCGATAAACGGTATAGGTCAGTCCATTTGCGCATAGCTTTTCAACCACCCATCTATATTGACTATGATTCTATAGACCAGAAGTATGTTCAATGTAACTTCCAAGGCTAAAATTCCGTACCTTTGTACTTCTAATTTTGTCCATGTATTCAGTAGAAAAAATAAGGAAAGACTTCCCAATTCTTAAGAGAAAAGTAAACGGTTATCCATTGGTATATCTGGACAATGCCGCCACTTCGCAAAAGCCACAGGTTGTCATAGACGCGATTATAGACTACTACACTGGCTACAACGCCAATATTCATCGTGGCGTACATTCGCTTTCACAGGAAGCAACTGACGCCTATGAGCAGGCTAGAAAAAAGATTCAAGTTCATTTCGGTATAGAAAAATTACATGAGGTAATTCTAACACCTGGAACTACATATGGAATTAATTTAGTTGCAAACGGCTTTGCCACTATTCTCGAAAAAAATGACGAGATTATTGTTTCCGCTATGGAACACCATTCCAATATTGTTCCTTGGCAAATGTTGTGCGAAAAAACAGGGGCACAACTCAAAGTAATTCCGATGAGTGAGGATGGCACCTTGCTACTTTCTGAATATGAAAAACTCCTTTCAGAAAATACAAAATTGGTATTTGTTAATCATGTTTCCAATGCCCTTGGGACTATTAATCCAATAGAAGATATTATTAAAAGTGCCAAAAAGCATGGCGCAGCCGTTCTTATTGATGGGGCACAAGCTTGTTCGCACATAAAACCAAATTTAAAAGCCTTGGATTGTGATTTCTACGTGACGTCAGCACATAAAATGTGTGGTCCAACTGGGATTGGAATGCTTTATATGACTGAAGCTTGGGGTGAAAAATTACCACCATATCAAGGTGGAGGTGAAATGATTGCTGAGGTGACATTCGCTAAAACAACCTATGCTGATCTCCCACATAAATTTGAAGCAGGAACACCGAACATCGCTGGCGGTATTGCATTTGGAATTGCTATAGACTATCTCAACAGTATCGGTTTTGAAGCTATTGAAAAGTACGAGTCTGATTTACTTCAATACGCTACGCAAGAACTATTGGCTATTGAAGGACTAAAAATTTACGGGACTGCAAGAGCTAAAACTGCAGTTGTCTCCTTTAATATCGGTGACATTCATCCCTATGATATCGGCACCATCGTTGATAAATTAGGAATAGCGGTTCGGACAGGGCACCATTGTACGCAACCAATTATGACCTTTTATAAAATTCCAGGTACAGTGCGTGCTTCTTTTTCTTTCTATAATACGATGGAAGAAATTGATAGTCTTGTTAAAGCGGTAAAACGAGCAAAACAAATGCTGACATAAAACAAACAATATGAAAACACGCCTTTTACTTTTATTAAGTGTATTAGCCCTAGTCTTTACTAGTTGTGATGAGACCAAAAAAGTGATTGATACTGCTGGCAGTATACAATTGTCCGGCACTTATGTTGTTGAAACTATTGATGGCACCCATACGGATGCTACCAATATTACAATTACATTTGCGGCATTAGACAAATCTGTGAGAGGAAACACGGGTTGTAATTCTCTCTTTGGAAACTATACTTTAGATTTATACGCGCTAGCATTTAATGATATTGCCGTGACCGAAATGGCATGTGAAGAACCGATCCATATAAAGGAGCAGCGATTTTTAGCGGCAATATATGATACGGGTTCATATACCTTTGATAAAGGCCTGCTTACACTTTTTTCAAAAATAGACAGGAGTCAATTATTAACGGCGAAGAAAGAAAGAAACGAAGAAAATTAGGCATGACAATAAAAGCTATACAACAAGATATAATTGAAGAGTTTGCATTATTCGACGACTGGATGCAGAAGTATGAATATATGATTGATTTAGGAAAAACACTGCCCCTGATTGCCCCCAGCCTAAAATTAGACGATAGATTAATCAAAGGATGTCAATCTAAAGTATGGCTGGATGCCAAAGTTGAAAACGACAAGGTTGTTTTTACTGCCGATAGTGATGCTATTATTACGAAAGGTATAATTGCTATATTAATAAGGGCGTTTTCAAATCAGTCTCCAAAGGACATTTTGGAAGCAGACACTGCGTTTATTGATGAAATAGGCCTAAAAGAACATCTATCGCCAACGCGTGCCAACGGTCTGGTATCGATGATTAAACAGTTAAAAATATATGCTGTTGCTTTTTCAAGTGCAGCTTAATACTGAAAACATGAAAACAGAAACAAATATAGATACCATAGAGCTAGGCGAAAAAATTGTCAAAGTTTTAAAATCGATTTACGATCCTGAAATTCCTGTGGACATTTACGAATTAGGCCTCATTTATGATGTTTTCGTAAACGAAGATTTCGAAGTGAAGATTTTAATGACATTGACCACCCCAAATTGTCCGGTTGCGGAAACCCTTCCCGTAGAGGTTGAAGATAAAGTGAAATCTCTCAAAATGGTAAAAGACGCCGAGGTAGAAATCACATTTGATCCACCATGGACACAGGATCTTATGAGCGAAGAGGCAAAGTTAGAACTCGGGATGTTATAAAAAAGGCACCCGCAAAAACGCACAAGGGGGAGCTTGGTAGTTTTTAAAAATCAGAGGAGGTAAAATTGAAACAAGGATGCT
>JBLHGH010000060.1:0-9902 GCA_047615425.1 Candidatus Latescibacterota bacterium | reverse complement strand
AGTCTTTCGATTCATTTCCAAGTTCAGCCGCGACATAAAACCGATCAGAAAACCTGAAGTCACCCATTATTTCAAAACCACTATAGTTTTCGTCCAAAACCGTTCTCAAGGGTTTTGCAAGATCAGCACCAATCCGTAGCCCATATTTGGTAGTTGGTTGGATTGTATCTGTTACTATTTCTTCCGTTTGTGCCTTCAGGGTAGAAAACACCAGAAACAAACTAATGCAATATAGTAAGGTGTGTTTCGGTTTCATATTCTACCGTAGTATTATTAATTGTTAATGTAAAAATCCAATTGTCGGTCCCTTCATTTTCTCTGACAGCGACAAGGTTTGTGTAAACAGTTTTAAACGAACAAGCTCTATTTACATAACTATTAGTTCGTTCATAGGTGAGATTTACGATATCAATGTTTTCTTCATCTTCGTTACCTGCATTGGTTATAAACCGAAAGGAGGAAGTGTTGTTGTTAGTGTCTAATGGAATAGAAACCGTGCTTGTGCCGTCGGAAGCTGAAAAAACCAAAACGGGTTCTGTTGCATTCGTTTCAATTTGAAGATCAGTTACATTCTTTTCTGAAGTTGGATCCGTTCGGTCGTTAAACGAGATAACCAGCAGGGGAGTAGCGGCAGTGTCTTCAGGACAAATGTCGTCCCTAGTACAACCCAATAATATAAAAGCGATTAAGCCAACTAGAATACCTTTACTCATTTTGTGTTACTGTCGTTTCTCCAAAAGTACAACATTTTCTACGTGATGCGTCTGTGGAAACATGTCAACGGGCTGCACTTTCTTAACCTCATACATGCTATCCAAAAGTGCCAAATCTCGAGCCTGTGTTGCACTATTACAACTCACATAGACAATTTTTTCAGCAGCAATGTTCAATAATTGTTGCACAACATCTCCGTGCATTCCGTCTCGAGGAGGGTCTGTGATAATTACGTCTGGTTGCCCATGTGTGCTAATGAAGTCTTCATTAAAAACATACTTCATGTCGCCAACATAGAATTCAACGTTATCAATTTCGTTTAATTGTGCATTCTCCTTTGCCGCTGTAATAGCTTCGGGAACAGACTCAATGCCAATAACTTTCTGTGCGTTTTTAGCAACAAATTGTGCAATGGTTCCAGTTCCGGTATAGAGGTCAAAAACCAATTCGTTACCTGACAGGCCAGCAAATTCTCGGGTTACTTTGTAAAGTTCGTATGCCTGCTCACTATTTGTTTGGTAGAATGATTTTGCGTTTATTTTAAATCGCAATCCTTCCATTTCTTCAAAAATGTGATCATTTCCGTGATAACAAATCACCTCCTGATCATAAATAGTATCATTTCCTTTAGAATTAATCACGTACTGCAATGAAGTGATTTCAGAGAATGCGTCTTTTACTGAATCCAATAGTGCAATTCTTCCAGTTTCATCCTCTTCGTAAAATTGAATAAGCACCATGATATCACCCGTAGTGCTAGTTCGAATCATGAGTGTACGTAATGTACCATCCTGTCTTCTCGGATTGAAAAACGGAAGATTCAATTCTTGAGCGCGCATTTTTACAAAGTCTCTGATAGCATTACTTGGGTCACCTTGAAGATGACATTTCTCTAGATCCAATATCTTGTCCCACATACCAGGGATATGGAATCCAAGCGCATTTTTGTCAGCGATTTGCTCATCACTTTGAATCTGTTCTAAGGTCAGCCATTTGTTATCACTGAAAGAGAATTCCATTTTATTTCTGTAGAAATACTGTTTTTCGGAACCTAAAATGGGTTGAAATTCGGGAAGGTCTACTTTCCCAATTCGCTTTAAATTATTTTCAACTTCCTGGTGTTTATAGAATAATTGATGTTCATAACCCATATGCTGCCATTTGCAACCTCCACAGGTCCCAAAATGTTGACATTGTGCATCTACTCGTTTATCTGAAAGTTGGGAAAAAGAGGTGGCCTTACCTTCGTAATAGGCCTTACGCTGTTTTGTTGTTTGAATGGTAGCAACATCACCAGGAACAGCATTGCTAACAAAAATTACGCGTCCATCGGGAGCTTTAGCTATGGTTTTACCTTTTGCACCAGCATCTGTTACTGTTACGTCTTCGAATACTTTTCGATTCTTTTTATTTCTGGACATGGGGCAAAAATAAGCATAGGAAAACATATTTAAATATAAATATGAGCTTATCTTAAAAAAACTAAAAAGAAAGTGAACCTTTTAAGAAATGTGAAATTTGTCGTGCCAGTATGACGCTTTAAAACGAATATGAGCGGGCTAATGATATCGATGAATAATATTAGGCGAATTGCCTATGGATTGGTTATCTATTATCATGTTTTTATTGATGTCAAGTATGTTGAAATTAGTAGTTGGATGGACATTGTTAAGAAGTTGATTCTAAGAGAGCTGAAGCGCCTAGAATTGCAAGTTGCCTCGTTATCTGGAAAAATCCCGCCATAGGATTTCAGGAAACAACGAATATTTAGTAATTTGCGGCCTGAAGGATGATTTCTCTCCTCCGCTGAATTTTCGGCCTTTCGAAAAAATAAAGGTATAGTAGGAATTTTTTATGTTTCACTTTAAAACTTTTATACTATGTCAGTAGTAACAAAAACAGCATCGCAACATGCGATCGATTTAGAAAACAAATACGGAGCTCACAATTACCACCCACTTCCCGTAGTCTTAAATAGAGGAGAAGGTGTTTATGTATGGGATGTAGAGGGAAATAAATATTATGATTTTCTTTCAGCCTATTCAGCAGTAAACCAAGGACATTGTCATCCAAAAATTGTGAATGCCATGAAGTCTCAAGCGGAGACACTAACATTAACATCGCGCGCATTTCATAATGACATGCTTGGAAAATATGAAAAATTTGTAGCAGATTTTTTTGGTTTTGATAAGGTGTTGCCAATGAACACTGGAGCAGAGGCCGTGGAAACTGCAATAAAATTATGTAGAAAATGGGCCTATGAGAAAAAAGGTATTGCAGAGAATGAAGCACAGATTATTGTTTGTGAGAATAATTTCCACGGAAGAACAACAACTATAATATCTTTCTCTAATGATCCAGTGGCTCGCAAAAATTTCGGGCCCTATACTGGAGGGTTTATTAAAATTGAATATGACAATTTAAAAGCTTTAGAAGATGTCTTAGAATCAAATCAAAATATAGCTGGATTTCTTGTAGAACCAATTCAAGGTGAGGCTGGTGTTTATGTTCCTTCTGAGGGTTATTTGATAAACGCTAAGGCATTGTGCAAAAAGTATAATGTTCTTTTTATTGCAGATGAAGTTCAGACTGGGATTGCACGTACGGGTCGTCTACTTGCTACTTGCGGTAACTGTAGCTGTGAAAATAAAAACTGTGAAGGCACGCCAGATGCTAAGCCGGATGTGTTAATTCTAGGTAAAGCTATTAGTGGTGGGGCCTATCCAATTTCTGCGGTATTGGCTAATGATGCTATTATGGATGTTATCAAACCAGGAAATCACGGCTCTACATTTGGAGGTAACCCTGTAGCAGCAGCTGTTGGGATTGCGGCACTCGAGGTAGTTCAGGAAGAAAACTTAGCTGAAAATGCAGATCGCCTCGGAAAATTGTTCCGAAGTGAACTGAGCAAATTTATTGAAACTAGTTCTATAGCAACCTTGGTTCGTGGAAAAGGACTACTTAATGCGGTATTAATTAATGATACAGACGAAAGCGACACTGCTTGGAATATTTGTCTGCGCTTGCGGGACAATGGTCTTTTAGCAAAGCCTACGCATGGTAATATCATTCGCTTTGCGCCGCCGTTGGTTATAACAGAAGAGCAATTGCTTGATTGTGTATCAATTATCATTGCTACCTTGAAGGAATTCGAATAGCAAACTTATTGTAAATAAAAAGCGTCCCTGAGATTGATAACTCAATTCTAGGGACGCTTTTGTTTTTATACAATAGGGGTTTCTACATTCCTAATTGTTCTAGCCATTCTGGATTTGTCATTACAGCTCCTACGGTTGCATATACATATATGGTGTATGCCAAATAGATAACATTCAGAACGATGCCAATAATGGCAAGTAATTTTCCAGTTTTTACATTTTTGAAGCCTGAATACTGCTCAGGATTTTCCAAATATAAAGCCGTAGCTTTATTAGCCATAACCACGGCTATAATACCGAATATAAGTCCAATAACACCCCAACAGCAGCATGTAACTATTGAAGTGATTCCGAATACAAGAATGAGGGTCGAATTAGGTAATTTTTGTTGTCCCATGAGATATTTGTTTCTTTGTTTGTTGATTTATAATAATATAAATATACGGGAATTTCCTGATAAACAAAATATCTGACTAGTGAAATTGACTCATTTTAATAGTATAACTCACTATTATAATAGCAACATTAAGAAAAAGCAAGCCAACTTTGATTTTGTAATCGTACTTAAATTTTACAAAGATGTTGAAGAGGATAAAGAGGAGGAGGAGTACGAGTGTATATATTGCTGGATACATTTTAAAGGCAGCAACAAATTCGCCTCTAAAAAGTAAGGCTGCGGAACGTTGAGCGCCACAACCTAAGCATTCTACACCAAAAATCTGTTTATTTATGCATGTAAGCAGATAATCTTCGATTCCTTCTAAAGCCATTGAAGATTATCTGTTGTTATAAACTGTAATTTTATGGTCAATGACGAAGTTGTCTTCCGTTAATAATTTTACAATATAAACACCATCACTAAGGTTTGATGTTGGGAAAGTAAAAGATCTGTTACTACCTAAATTAGCTTTACTCACAACCAATCTTCCACCCATATCGAAAATATTTGCAGTGGCAATATCATGTCCTTCTGGATTGGCAACTTCTAATTGACCTGCTCTATTGTTTTGAAAGAAATCAACTGAAGCAATTGCTTCTTCCTGTGCACGAGTTCCTTCAGAAGATGCAGTAGATTCTCTCAACCCTCTAAATACAATATAGAATCTATGTGCGTAATTCCCTGCAGGTAAGGTGATTGTTGCTATGTTGCCACCGGTCATTTTTCTATAAATGTTAGTCTCATTATCCCAAAGATAGGCCGCTTGAAAAGGAAGGTTAATTTCTTCAACTGCTTGAACCTTAAGATCCGTTTGTGTTGCTAAATTAAAGATAATTGGAACGTGCTTTTCACTTTCGTAATCAAGAGTTTGGATAACGAACATCTCTTGTTCGTCTCCTATAGTGATAGGAAAAAAGGCGTCTGTAGAGCTAGCATCTTGCGGGTGTTTTGCGTCAAAACCTCTATCAAATCCGTCTGTGCTATATTTATTGTCAAATGCCAAAACCATATCTCTATAATGAGACTCGCCAAAAGAGGTAAATATTCTCATGAATTTTAAAGCAGTCTCAGGAGTAGGTTCTGGATATGGTTCAGTAGTAACATCGGCAGCGCCAATTGGATCACCTGGTCCTCTAAATTGAGAGTTGTTCGCCAAGCCTTCAAGGAAGAAACGTCTATGGCTATTCTTAATTACTATTTGATTAGGACTAGTGTCAAGACCAGTAGTTGCTACTCCTGTAACAATAAAACCTTGTCCAATAGGAGCTATTCTTCTTGCAAATTGAGCACCTGTATTATCACCTGGTAAAGGTGGTTGTGGGTTACCTGCTTGGTCATAAGAAATAAACGTAGGTGCGGTATATAACCCTGGGTTAAATAATAGATCACCTGGGATACCATTTGGATCGCTTCCTGCAGGAGTACCATTGCCATCTTGCCCCATAGGCACCCATGTTCCATAACCACCTTTATTTTCAACGTAGAAATGAGAATTTATAGAGCGATCTTCATCCCAATAAATAAATTCTGTAATTTCTGAATTGTCAACATCGTAAAAAACACGGTTTAAGTCAAGCGCAGAAGGATATGGATTTCCTGTCAGCAATGGCGCTCCAACTGCTGTAGTAACAGCTATATCGCCGTTATTTGCACGCCCTCTAAAATCATAAAGTTGGTTATTAGGGTCGCTAAAAGGATCTGCGTGTGAAGTGACACCTGTACCCTTCATGATAAAACCATGACCAGTGCCTACAACATTATTTGTTTGTATTGAACTCCAACCAGAGCCCGCCTCTAATTTATAAAGCCATCTTCTTGAAATTGTTAATGGAGTGGTGCTGCCATTATAACCTGCCGTAGTTAGCGTTTGGTTTGAATCTGTATCATCAACTCTATCATTCAGGCTCAAGATGCCAAAGTTCTTATTTCCTACGGTACCACCATTTAATGTTTGATTTCCAATAGGAGAACCCCAAAAGTTGTAGTCGTAGGAATCAGAATTACTATCCTGATAAACAGAAATAAATCCAGTCCCTGAATTCTCAGTATTCGAAACTCCTTGAATTAATTGAGAATCATTTCGTAAATAGATGCTTGCCTCTGTGTCACCTGCAGGGTTTGCTACAAGATTCACACCTTGTTCAACGAATAATACTTGGTTATCTACGTAAATAAAGGACTCAATACCTGAATTTGGTTGCACGTAAAGCTGCGCAAAGGCACCAGCAGCCATGATTAACATGGCAATGTTTAGTAGTAGGGTTTTCATATGATATAATTTTAAGGCATAATCCTCTGGGGAGAAATGGCACCTTTATTGTGATAAAAGTAGTAAGAATATTTCAGTTATACGCTATAATAACTAAAAAAGTCGATGAAGTGCACATTTTGTGCTCAATACACAAGACTAAAATCACTAATTTTGGATTTCGTATAACATATGTAAAAACATGAAAATTGGAGATCAAGTTGCCGTTTTGGATGATGTAATTTCAGGTATTGTAGTCAGCATAAATGATAATAAAATAACCATGGAGACAACTGATGGTTTTGAGATGGCTTTCTCCAAAAAAGAACTGGTTGTTGTTTCGGATGCATTAAAACGAAGCGATTTGTTTTCTAGCGGAATTTCTAAGGTGATTTCTGAAAAGGAAGATTCAGGTAAAAAACGAACAGCCCGTGTAAAGCCTAAAGATAGAAACTTGCCGCCTATGATTGTAGATTTGCATATTCGGCAATTGGTTGCTAATACAAAAGGACTGGATAACTATGATATGCTGACCATCCAAATGGATACGGCAAAAAGACAGTTAGAATTCGCAATGAAAAAAAGAATTCAGCGACTCGTCTTTATTCATGGTGTGGGAGAGGGTGTTCTTAGAATGGAACTTGAATTCCTATTTAAGAGGTATGACAATCTCAAGTTCTATGATGCGGATTTTAAAAAATATGGACGTGGAGCGACAGAAATTTATATTTTTCAGTCTAAAGAGGCTAATTAAAATCCGGAATTACTGTTTCAGTAGTATTTACTATGTTAGAAATAGAATCAAAATCCAAGCTTTCCTGCGTAATTACTTCGGAATCACTTTGCAACACAAGATCCGATAAGAAAATCAGTACATTACTTACTAGTGTATAGCTATGCGTAACATATTCATCAATAGGATCAGAGTTGTTTACAAGAACTTCTAGATAATCTGCCACGCCATTTTCGTCAGTATCAACACTGGTAGGGTCTAGCGTGCCCATGGCCTCGTAACGCGTTGGCACCTTATCCCCATCATCGTCAGGGTCCAAGTAATCCGCAATTCCATCTCCATCTGTATCTTGGGGCTCATCACCGGTACCAATTTCTATGGCAGTTCGAACGTTGTCTCCATCATCGTCAGAATCATAATAGTTCGGAATTCCATCCATATCTGTATCCAAGTCATCGTCAATAGCCTCTTCTACACCATCATTATCATCTAAGCTGACTTCTTTGGTGAGCGTTGCTGTACCAGAGCTAGCGATATACTCAATAGTAACTTCAGGGGAAGCAGGCGGGATATCGTTGCAGAAATAATCTGAGGCGACTTCTGAATTGTATTTTCTGTAAGTCATAAAACTAGACGTGCCATTCAACTGAATTTCCAATGCATCGTTATCTTTAAGGTCTTCCTCGTTTATATTAGCTAAAAGGGATAATGATTCAGCTGCCTGATCATTAATTTTGAAGAACACATAGGAATCAGCACCTGTACAATACTCTAAATCAATATGATCAAAATCAAAAGAGGTTACAATTATGTCTCCATCATCACAGCTGGCAAAGATGCAAAGTACTGTAAAGGCTATGAGTAGTTTTTTCATTGTTTTGTCCCTAGAATATTGTCTCTAACAAAGTAACGTAATTCTAGCGTATATAAGTACAATTTAATTCTTATTTTTGCCCTTTATGAGAAAGGTTTATTTTGATAGCGCAGCGACTACAGAGTTACGTAGTGAAGTGATAAGATGCATGAGTGAAGTACTTAAAACTGAGTATGGAAACCCTTCTTCTACACATTCTTATGGGCGTTCATCTAAATCTTTACTTGAAAACTCAAGGAAAGAAATAGCTAGCTACTTTAACGTTACAGCAGCTGAAATAATCTTTACAAGTGGTGGTACAGAAGCTGATAATTTAATCATCAATAGCTGCGTTAGGGATTTAGGGGTAAAACGCATTATTTCGAGTAAAATTGAGCATCATGCTGTATTGCACACGTTAGATCAAATGCGCGAGCAGCACGATGTGGCAATTGAATATGTGAATTTGGACGCAAATGGTCATGTTGATTATGATCATCTTGAAAGCTTACTAACAAACAACCCAGTAAAGACGCTAGTTACTTTGATGCATATCAACAATGAAATTGGTAATATGCTTGATTTAAAGCGGGTAGGTAAGCTTTGCAAAGTAAATGATGCGCTCTTTCATAGTGATACAGTTCAATCTGTGGGACATTTTGAAATGGACTTTGGAGCTATTCCTATCGATTTCGCTGTTGGTGCTGCGCATAAGTTTCACGGTCCAAAAGGTGCTGGTTTTGCATTCATTCGTAAACGTACTGGATTAAAGCCTTTAATCTTCGGAGGTGGTCAGGAGCGGGGTTTACGTGCTGGAACCGAGGCGGTATACGCAATTGCAGGTATGGCTGAAGCGTTGAAAATTTCGTATCAAAATCTCGCGAAGGAAAAGGCTTATATCACTGAGATTAAGAATTATTTTAAAGAAAAAATTAAGGCAGCAATTCCTGGAGTTCTTTTTAATGGAGCTTGTCAAGATGACGCAAATAGTATATACACTCTTTTAAATGTCTGTCTTCCGGTTTCCTCGGAAAAAGGCTTGATGTTGTTGTTTCAGTTGGATTTAAATGGCGTAGCTTGTTCTAAAGGAAGTGCGTGCCAAAGTGGAAGCGATACAGGGTCACACGTATTAGCCGAAATTCTTTCCGACGAAGCAATGGAGTACCCTTCTATCCGATTTTCCTTCTCAAGTTTCAATACAAAAGAGGAAGTAGATTACGTAATCGACGTATTACAGAAATTTATTATTGCTTAATAGCTATTAGAACTTCATCGTAGCGCGAATGTTGTAAACACGTGGCGTCAGGAAGTTTGGAATGGCGTATTGCACTTTGGTGTACACGTCCCGCACATAAGTATTGGTGATTGAGTTACGAACGTCGAACATATTGAAGATTTCAGCACCAATAGAGAATTCCCTGAATGGCTTTAACCACCCGCTTTCACGGAGTTTTTTTTCATTTACAATTACATAAGACACACCGATATCCACTCTTTTGTAATCTGGAAGACGCGTTTGGAAGTCGTATGGATCTGCATAACTCGGGGATCCACCTGGCAATCCGGTATTATACACGAGGTTTAGGTACATTTTTAAATCGGGCATTACAGGTACATAATCTTGGAAAAGTACGCCAAACTTGAGGCGTTGATCTGTAGGTCTAAATATATAACCTCGATCATCAATATTTTCTTCAGTTTTAAGGTATCCAAAACTTACCCAGCTTTCAGTGCCTGGTACAAATTCGCCTTGTAGG
>JBLHGH010000059.1:0-10202 GCA_047615425.1 Candidatus Latescibacterota bacterium | reverse complement strand
CAGGTAAAATTCCCGAGATTAATCCAATGGCTGCTGAAATGGCTGTTCCAATAAACATATTAAAAGGCGAAAGTATGAACTCGAAATCGCCAGTAAAGTTAGATGCAATTAACGACGTAATAAATACCAGAACCAAGCCAATAAGCCCACCAATAAGGGCAAGAATTACAGCTTCGAATAAAAACTGCAGTAATATAAATCGGTTTTTAGCTCCTAATGATTTTTGAACACCAATCAAGTTGGTACGTTCCTTTACGCTTACAAACATAATATTTGCAATTCCAAAACCTCCCACCAAGAGCGAGAATCCACTAATAATAAGACCAATAAAATTCATGCTTCCTGTTATGCTGTCAATAGCATCTGCAAAACCTTGTAATTGATTAACGAAAAAATTATCAATTTCTTCTGGCTTTAGACCTCGATATAAGCGCATTTTCTGACCAAGTACAGCGATAAATTCCGCATTATCTATATCCTTATTCGGTTTAATTATAATAAATGGAAATAAAGATTTATTATTGGCCCCAAACCTGCGCCGCACAATATTCACCGATAAAAACACTGAGGTATCTTTTGAATCACCCAAGGCAAACCCTTCTTTTTTCAGCACGCCAATTACACTGAATTTTTTACCATACAAGCGCACTTGCCTTCCAATAGCAACTTCAGAAGAACCAAAAAGTGAATTGGCAATTTCATGCCCCAAAACAATCACTTGATTACCATTATTTGATTCCAATTCATTAAAGAACCTTCCCTCTTCAATTTTTAAATCTTCAATATCATAGTACTCATTAGTAACTGCGCCAATACCCACATTACTGACCGTTTTATCCTCGTGTTTAATTGTTTCAGATTGAACATTCAACGTATAAGAAATGGCGTCGATATCTGGCATGTTTCTTTTCAGATACTGAAATTCGTCATAATTAGTCCTAGGAAATTGTTCCCTTTTCCATTGTGGAACATCCGTTGGTCCAAAAGAAAAATGACCTAAATAGATTGTACTAGTATCTAAGCCACTAATACTTCCTTCAATTTCTTTTTTTAATGAATCAACAGCAGCTAAAACGGCAATAATTGAGAAGATACCAATTGTTACGCCTACCAATGATAAAAACGTACGCAATTTGTTGTTTTTTAACGCATTAACTGCAAAAACAAAACTTTCTTTTAGTACACGAAGATAAATTAACATGGTCTATTTTTTGCTAGCAACGTTAGAATCTAATGATTTCAATCTATAGATTTATTTCCTTAATTGATAAAGTTATGAAATGCATATTAACACACAAAATATCACTAATCCTTAGCGAATTAAGGCGTACTACCTCCATTTAACAATAAAATAATAAATTCAAATCAAAAGTAAGACGCTTTCTCTCAACATATGTTACAAAATTCAGAGCTAATTATGTACTTTTGTTTCTACCAAAAACTACTCACTTTTCATTAATTATTCATGAGCAACACTAAAAAAGTAACCGCTGCATTAATTTCGGTATTTCATAAAGATGGGCTGGCCCCCATAGTTCGAAAATTAGATCAGTTAGGGGTCACTATTTACTCTACAGGAGGGACCCAAAAATTTATTAACGACTTAGGTATTGACGTGATTCCTGTGGAAGACATAACAGATTATCCTTCAATTCTAGGCGGACGCGTTAAAACATTACATCCTAAAGTTTTTGGAGGGATTCTAAACAGACAGGATCACCGAGGAGATATTGAAGAAATGGCTGAATACAACATTCCACAGTTGGATGTTGTTATCGTAGACCTGTACCCTTTCGAAAATACAGTTGCTTCTGGCGCTTCTGAGCAAGACATAATTGAAAAAATTGACATTGGTGGCATTTCACTAATTCGTGCTGCAGCCAAAAACTTCAAGGATACTGTATGTGTTTCTTCGATGGAAGATTATGAAGAATTTCTTGAAATCCTTTCTGCCAATGACGGAGAGATTTCTTTGGAGGACCGAAAAAAGTTTGCCGCAAAATCTTTTAATGTTTCATCACATTATGATACTACAATTTTCAATTATTTCAACAGTGATCATAGCATCGCCTCTTTAAAAATTAGCGAAACCAACGGAAAGGCTTTACGCTACGGAGAAAACCCACATCAAAAAGGATTTTTCTTCGGAGACTTTAACGCTATGTTTGATAAGTTGCACGGGAAAGAATTGAGTTACAACAACCTATTGGATGTCGATGCCGCTGTGAACCTGATGAATGAATTTAAAGGCGAGGCACCAACTTTTGCAATTCTAAAACATAACAATGCTTGCGGAATAGCGCAACGCAACACCATTTCAGAAGCTTATAATGCTGCTTTGGCGGGAGATCCTGTTTCAGCTTTCGGAGGAATCCTTATAGCAAACACCGAAATTGACGGAGCCACTTCAGACGAAATTCACAAGCTGTTTTGCGAAGTTGTAATTGCCCCTTCTTTTTCTTCTGAAGCAATTGAAATCCTCAGCGGAAAAAAGAATCGAATCTTATTAATTCAGAAAGACGCAGTATTGCCTCAAACAACGTTTAGAACGTGTTTAAACGGCGCTCTTGTGCAAGACAAGGATGCAAAAACCGATACCAAACAAGATTTAACACAAGCAACTCACAATAAACCTTCGCAAACTGAGCTAGAAGATTTGATGTTTGCTTCAAAAATTTGCAAGCATACAAAGTCAAATACCATTGTTCTTGCCAAAGGGAAGCAATTATGCGCAAGTGGAACCGGACAGACATCTCGTGTTGATGCTTTGACTCAGGCTATCGATAAGGCGAAAAATTTCAAATTTGACCTAGCTGGAGCTGTTATGGCAAGTGATGCCTTCTTTCCATTTCCAGACTGTGTTGAGATTGCAGACAATGCAGGAATTTGCGCTGTGATTCAGCCTGGAGGGTCAATTAAAGACACCCTTAGCGTAGATTATTGCAATGAAAATAATATAGCCATGGTATTTACAGGTACCCGTCATTTTAAACATTAAAAAATGTTACATTTGTGAAGCGACGCGTCGCAGCACTTTTAATAATAATACCACCGAATTAATTTATGGGATTTTTTGACTTCTTAACGGAAGAGATAGCAATAGATTTAGGAACTGCAAACACACTTATCATCCACAATGACAAAGTAGTAATTGATGCACCTTCCATTGTTGCTCGTGACAGAACAACAGGAAAAATCATCGCTGTAGGTCGTGAAGCGGCCATGATGCAGGGGAAAACGCACGAAAACATCAAAACAATAAGGCCATTAAAAGATGGTGTAATTGCAGATTTTGATGCCAGCGAAAAGATGATCAATCTGTTCATCAAGGACATACCTGCCCTCAAAAAGAGATGGATTACACCTTCGCTTAGAATGGTCATCTGTATTCCTAGCGGTATAACTGAAGTGGAAATGCGTGCTGTAAAAGAAAGCGCGGAACGTGTAAATGGCAAAGAAGTTTATTTGATTCACGAACCTATGGCAGCAGCAATTGGCATTGGTGTAGATATCATGCAACCCAAAGGTAATATGGTAGTTGACATTGGCGGTGGTACCACTGAAATTGCCGTAATTGCTTTAGGCGGAATTATCTGTGATAAATCTGTTAAGATTGCTGGGGATGTATTTACAAATGATATAATTTACTATATGCGCACGCAGCATAACCTATATGTTGGTGAGCGTACTGCAGAAAGAATTAAAATACAAATTGGAGCAGCGACGGAGGATTTAGAGCTTCCACCAGACGATATGCCCGTGCAAGGACGAGATCTCTTAACCGGAAAGCCTAAACAGGTACAAGCTTCGTATAGAGAAATAGCCAAGGCTCTGGATAAATCTATTCTGAGAATTGAAGATGCGGTTATGGAAACCTTATCTCAGACACCTCCAGAATTAGCAGCAGATATTTATAATACTGGAATATATTTAGCAGGTGGTGGCTCCATGCTACGAGGCCTAGACAAACGTCTATCTCAAAAAACAGACCTCCCTGTTTATATAGCCGAAGATCCACTACGTGCCGTTGTGCGCGGTACTGGGATTTGTCTTAAAAATTTAAGCAAGTACAAAAGTGTCCTGATAAAATAGGCGCTTAGTATAACTCCTGAAGGTTAGTGTGCTATATAGTGAGAGACTTAAGGTTTTAATACAGGCCAAAACATAACGAATACATTCAAAAAAAGAAGCGCATTTCAGACGTAAATCGCTTTTCTAAAATGTAAAGGCAGATGCAGCAGATTATTTTCTTCTTTATTCGGAATAAAAACTTCCTGCTTTTTGCATTGTTATTTTTCATCTCTTTAGTTCTAACCGTAAGGACACACTCTTTTCACGAAAGTAAATTTCTGAGTTCTGCTAATTTTGTAAGTGGTAGCGTATATAGCATAAAAAGCAGCATCACAGGATACTTTGACTTAGCGTTAGAAAACGACAAACTAGCCGAAGAAAACATGCGCCTTAGAGAGCAGTTAGAAGGCTATAAAAGCAACACTTTGATTGATGGCATTGAAAATTCTTCTATTGGCGGGAAGTATAACTACTTTGGTGCTAAAGTAATCAATAACAGCTATTCAAAAACTAAAAATCTGATAACCATTGACAAGGGAACCAACGATGGAATCCAAAATGAATTGGGCGTTATTACTACCTACGGAATTGTTGGAATTGTTAATCGTACGTCGCGAAATTACGCCACGGTTCAATCTTTGCTTAACGCGAACAGTCAGATAAGCGCGAAGCTTAAAAAATCAAACGCTTTTGGGTTCTTGGTCTGGAAAGGCGGGAATCCTAATAGAGTTCAATTAACAGACGTACCTCGGTTGGCGCATATTTTAGTGGGCGATACTATCGTTACCGATGGAAAATCCACCATTTTCCCAAGAGGCATTTTGGTGGGCACGATTGTAGATTATGATTTAAGCGAGGAAGATGATTATTATACGCTGGAGATTGAATTGTTCAATGACATGACTAATTTGAATCATGTCTATGTAATTGAGAATCGGCATAGTCAAGAAATACTCCAATTAGAAAACGAAGATTTAGATGCCGAACAATGAAATTTTCTTAAATAGCGTCCGCTTTCTGGCTCTTGTTTTATTGCAGGTTATTTTGCTGAACCACATTAATTTTCTTGGCTACATAAACCCTTATCTCTATATATTATTTATTCTTGTTTATCCTTTTACAGGTAATAAGACGCTACTAATTTTTCTTAGCTTTCTGCTAGGGCTGAGCGTCGATATTTTTGTAGACTCTGGAGGCATTCATGCCGCGGCTTGCATTTTTATTGCCTATACTAGACCAGCAGTGTTAAAGTTTTCCTTCGGTCTAAGCTATGAACACAACACTATTAAAATAAACAAAGCACCGTTAAACCAACGTGTTTTATATATAGCGGTCATGGTTTTGTTGCATCATTTAATTTTATTTTCGCTTGAAATATTTAGTATTTCTAACACACTTTTAATTCTAAAGTCTACGATATTTTCAAGTATCTTTAGTACAGTATTAATTGTATGTGCCTTAATTCTATTTAGCCGAAAGTCTCAATGAAAAAATCATTACTGCTTGTAATTGTCGTAATTACCGGAGTTGTATTTGCCGGCAGACTTTTCTATTTGCAAGTATATGACACTTCTTTTCAGCAACTTTCAGAAAACAATGCAGTAAAAGTAACTTATGACTATCCACAGCGTGGCTATATTTTTGACCGAAACCAAAACTTACTAGTTTCTAACCAGCCATCCTATGATGTAATGGTTACGCCAAGAAATGTCAAAGATTTAGACACTCTAGAGTTGAGTGAGCTATTAAAAATTCCAAGAGAAGAATTAGTTCGGATTCTGAAAAAGGCACGCGTTTATTCACCTAGATTGCCATCCCCTGTGATACCACAACTCACTAAAGAGGAGTACGCCTATCTTTCTGAAAAAATGTATAAATATAAGGGGTTTTATATTCAGAAAAGATCGCTGAGAGATTATCAAGTAAGACATTCCGCCAATGTACTTGGATACATTAGAGAAGTAGATGAGCGCATCTTAAATAAAAATCCATATTACCATATAGGTGAGATAATTGGCATGCAAGGCGTAGAGTCTCAATATGAAGAAGTACTTCGTGGAGTAAAAGGCGTAAAATACGTACAGAAAGATAGATTCAATAGAGATATCGGCCCATACAAGGAAAGCACCTTTGACACCCTGCCTGAACGAGGCAAGGACATTACCCTAACTATTGATGCAGTGTTGCAGCAATATGGTGAAGAGCTGTTTGTTAACAAAAGAGGAGGTATTGTAGCAATAGAACCAGCAACTGGCGAAATTTTAGCCTTAGTTACTGCGCCTTATTACGATCCTAGCCTTTTGGTTGGCAGAGAACGTTCTAAGAATTATAACAAATTGCATTACGATACCATTGCCATTCCCCTATTTGACAGAGGGCTATCTGGGGAATATTCTCCGGGCTCTCCTTTTAAAACTCTAACAGGATTGATTGGTTTGCAAGAAGGGGTTATTGATAAAAAAACCCGCGTAACTTGTCGAGGAGCTTATTATTATGGCGGAAAAAAACCATTGGCTTGTCACCATCAAGGAACCGTTGAAATAATTAAAGGAATTGCAAATTCATGCAACTCTTATTTCTGTACGGTATACCGAAAAACCATCGAAAAATATCCAAGCCCTCAAGAAGGGATGGACAATTGGAATCGACATCTTACCAGCTTTGGATTAGGAAAATTTATGGGCTACGATCTACCAAGTGGTCGGCCAGGTTTAATTCCTAATGCCGCTTACTACAATTATTATTATCAATACCCTAAATACAAATGGTATGCTACGGCAACCATTTCAAATGCCATAGGCCAAGGAGAAATTAACCTCACCCCAATGCAGATGGCTAATTTTACAGCAGCGATTGCAAATAGAGGTTGGTGGAAAAGACCTCACGTCATTAAGAGTATTAAAGATGTGGATACTATTCCATCAAAGTATACTAAAATAAACAAAACCACGATTGATGTAGCACATTTTGATCCCGTTGTTGAAGGTATGCATCAAGTATACACTGAGGGTACGGCGGCGCATCTCCAGGTTCCCGGTATTGAGATCTGCGGTAAAACAGGAACGGCTGAAAACTATACAAAAATCGATGGGAAGCGAATACAACTCACAGATCACTCAACATTTATTGCCTTTGCACCTAGGGATAACCCAAAGATTGCAATTGCTGTTTTTGTTGAAAATGGCTATTGGGGTGGCCGATGGGCTGGGCGAATCGCTAGCCTAATGATAGAGAAATATCTCACTGGGAAAATCACCCGTACCGATCTTGAGCGTTATGTTTTGGAAGGCAGTTTGGAAAGCGAATATGCCAAACCACTGAGTGGCGAACCTTTTACAATTAACAACTAATGGCTGCGCAGAAAGGACTCCTTAAATTTGATTGGCTCACTATTGTGCTTTTTGTCACATTGGTCTCTATTGGCTGGGTAAATATATACTCTGCATCCTTAAGTGATACAAGTTCTGGCTTCTTTGATTTTAATCAAGTCTATGTACGACAACTACTTTTCATTGGATTAAGTATACCACTAATTGTCTTTATTCTCGCCGTAGATTCTAAATTTTACGAACGTTTTAGCAGTATAATTTATATCATAGCCTTGCTATCCCTAATTGGATTATTTGTGTTTGGAAAGAATGTAAACGGAGCAACATCCTGGTACGGTATTGGTGGCTTTAGCATTCAGCCAAGTGAATTTGCAAAAGCTGCGGTGGCACTTGCGCTTGCCAAATATGTGAGTGACATCCAAACCAATATGAGCAATTTTAAAGATCAGCTCAGGGCCTTTGTTATAATTGCCATTCCTGCCATGCTTATTGTACCTCAACCAGATCCTGGAAGCGCACTAATTTATGCAGCATTTATCTTTCCAATGTATAGAGAAGGCTTACATTATTTCTTTATACTTCTCGGTTTTATTGCTACCAGCATTTTTATTGGCACCCTAGCATTAGGAACTCCGGTAATGACATTAATTATTCTCTTAGTTGCCTTAGTAGTATTCTTATATAATAGAAAAAAACGTCCAAAATGGGCAAAATATGCTATAGTAGCTGCCTGTTGTATTGGATTTTCATTTTCAGTGAACTATATATTTAATGAAGTCTTTGAGCAAAGGCATCGCGATAGATTTAATATCGTTTTAGGCAAGGAAACAGATACAAAGGGAATAGGCTATAACACCAATCAAAGCGAGATTGCTATTGGCAGTGGCGGCTGGACGGGAAAGGGTTGGACTCAAGGCACCCAAACGAAGGGTGATTTTGTTCCTGAACAGCATACAGATTACATTTTCAGCACCGTTGGTGAAGAGTGGGGGTTTCTTGGAAGCATACTGGTGGTAACTCTTTTCGTCGTACTTATTATTAGACTACTTTTTTTAGCTGAAAGGCAAAAATCGCAATTCTCAAGAGTATATGGTTATAGTGTTGCAGCTATATTATTTTTACACTTCTTTGTCAATATTGGCATGGTCACTGGCTTGTTTCCAACTGTTGGAATACCACTACCCTATTTTAGCTATGGCGGTTCTGGTTTATGGGGCTTTACCGTCTTGCTATTTATTTTTGTGAGACTTGATGGAGCTAATTATTATTATACTTAGTGTTGAATTGATGAAATACTGAATAGCCACTTGCGTGGGTATTTTATCCAATGTACATTGTATTTTACTTCGTAAAATTTTGTTCCAATAATATAAAATGCGGAGCACAAAAAATGAATGCGAAGGCGCTATAGAAACGTGCTATTTCTTTTTGTGAGACTAGATGGGGCAAATTATTACTATAGGTAAACTAACGTTTGTTCCATGTTCTTCGGAATATGACAGCGAATAATACCCGTGTTTTTCTTGGGGGATATAAATCCTGATTATGCCATATTTGAGAACAACTATATCGAATACAAACTAAACAACGAGCTTCGTCCTTTTTCAAATGAAATAATTGCCAACAGCATTAATCGTTCGGAGCTAAAAAATCGCCTCAACTCCCTAAAATCTCAAAAAAAATTAATAAAGCTGAAGAATTTGGCACACTAAAAGGACAGATTGAATCAATCTCATTAATCCCAGATAGCGATGGATACTATTTAATTGATGTTCTACTGCCGTCTGAGTTAATTACCTCCTATGACAAGGAGATTGTATTCAGACAAGAAATGCAGGGCGCAGCAGAAATAATTACCGAAGACCTACGCTTAATAGAACGCTTCTTTTACCGTCTTCGAGGTATTTTTTCAGGCTAGCTGACAAGGATTCATTAATCTGGATTGAAACGCATATTTATAATCTATGTACGACTATTAAAAAAACTTGCCCGTGGTGCTAAATAACCTTCAATAATTAAGTTTAGTAGGATAGAAAAGAGCGGCGAAAGTCGCTCTTTTTGTTGTTTAGCTTCTAACGTCCAACGCATCTCTTAGCGCGTTCCCAATGAGCATGAATGCCGTTACTAAACTCATAATGGCTAATCCTGGGATAATGGCTAAAAATGGCTTACCAAGAATAATGTAGGCATAGTGATCTTTAATAATCCCTCCCCAACTCGGCATGGGTGGTTGTGCGCCTATCCCTAAAAAACTCAGTCCGCTCTCAATTAATATAGCTCCCGCAAAATTAGCTGCGCTAATAATTATCACTGGAGCCATCGCATTTGGAAGTATGTGCTTTGTTATTATTCTGAAATGGTTAAACCCCAATGCGCGAGCCGCCGTTACATACTGCATCTCTTTTACACCCATCACCTGCCCGCGTACCACACGGGCAACCTCAACCCACATCGTTAGCCCTACCGCTATAAATACCTGCCAGAAACCTTTTCCTAAGGCCAATGAAATTGCAATAACTAAAAGCAGTGTAGGAATAGACCAGGTAACATTTATCAACCACATGATAACAGTATCCACCTTGCCGCCAAAGTAACCTGCAATGGACCCTAAGGTCACTCCAATGAGCAATGAAATAAATACTGCAACAAAACCAATAGCCAACGAAATTCGTATCCCAATTAACATTCTACTCAAGAGATCACGCCCATATTTATCCGTTCCAAGGTGGAACTTCTTTTGCTTTACGTATTGCTTCGGAATTTCCTGGACGGAGCTCACCTTCGGAAATAAAGGCAAGGCAT
>JBLHGH010000058.1:0-10223 GCA_047615425.1 Candidatus Latescibacterota bacterium | reverse complement strand
AGGGCCAGACACCTATATTTCGCCAAGTGTTTATACCACTAAGCAATTACCTACATGGAACTATATTTTTGTACATATAACAGGAACAATTACCCTTATCAACGATCCAGAAAAGGCAAAAGAAACTATGGTGGCAATGACTACATTTTTAGAAGCACCTCAGCACAAATTTTCTCTAGAGCAAAAAAACACGCGTATGCATCGCGCCATAAATGATATCCAAGCTTTTGAAATTACTATTACAGCCTGGGATGGTAAATTTAAATTATCACAAGATAAGATTGAGAAAGATCAGGAAAATGCTAAACAAGAATTATTGAAGAATAGTCCCGAAAATAGTCATTCATTTATTCAAAATATGTATTCATGACAGCATCCACACAAAACCCCAAAGAAATAATTCTATATGGCTCAGCAACACTATTGAAGCGTGCTGCGTATTGCGGTATTCGGGCTCTAATCGTTTTGTTTATGGCTATTAAGTAATAGTCCTTTATAGGCTTGGATGGTTGCGTTACTTAAATAATGCGCAACAGCTATTACATTGTATGATATGCTAAAAAAGACTTTTAACTTCTTCGAAATCGAGGCCGCCATAATTCCCGCTACTCATTAATAACAGTGACTTATTTTTAAAATCTTGCGAAAAAAGAAATTCTTTAAACCGAGCAGGATCTGTATAAATAATCAAATCGTCTCTTTTAAACGATTCTGATATTTGTTCTTCAGAAATAGGCTCTAATTTTTTGATTTCAAGGGCATGCGGCGAATAAAACACCACTGCTGTATCTGCCGCGTTTAATGCGCCGTCATATTCACTTAAGAATTCTGGATTTAGGCTGCTATAGGTATGTAATTCTAAACAGGCAACCAATTTTCTATCTGGAAACTGATTCTTCATTGCCTTTGTAGTGGCCTCCACCTTAGATGGTGAATGTGCATAATCCTTATAGGCAATAGAATGGCTGGTTTCAGCAATTTTCTCTAATCGTTTGCTTGCGCCTTTAAATGTGGCGATTGCCTCATAAAAATCATCTGCATCTACACCCATCAATTGACAAATCCAACGCGCACCCTCTAGGTTATTTAGGTTGTGTTTTCCGAAAATCTCTATTGGCATCTTCCCCTCTGGAGTATCGAGTAAGGTAGTGCCATTCTCGACGCTATAGCTTGGCGTTTCATAGGGATATTTTTTAACCATACTCGTACTCGATTCTACTACTCTTTTTACCTCTGAATCTTCCTGATTGTAAATAATGGCACCGCCTGGTGTGATTTGATCTAAGAAAATACAGAATTGCTCCACGTAATTCTCATAGGTTGGGAATACATTGATATGATCCCAAGCAATGCCGCTCAACAAGGCTATATTAGGTTTGTATAAATGAAACTTTGGTCTTCTATCGATAGGAGAAGACAAGTATTCGTCTCCTTCGAGCACCATAAAATCATTCTCTTTAGTAATATGCACCATGGTATCAAAACCCTCCAATTGAGCCCCAACCATATAATCTACTTCTTTGTTATGATAATGCATCACATGAAGTATCATCGAGGTTATGGTAGTTTTTCCGTGAGAGCCGCCAATAACCACGCGGGTTTTATTTTTGGCATGTTCATATAAAAATTCAGGATAGCTATAAATTTTCAAGTCCAGCTCCTTTGCTTTAAGCAATTCGGGATTATCAGATTTTGCATGCATTCCTAAGATAACTGCATCAATCTCTTCCGTAATATTTTCAGGAAACCAACCAAAAGCTTCTGGCAAAATTCCTCTTGCAGCCAATCTACTATTAGAGGGCTCAAATATTTCATCATCACTTCCCGTAATAGTTTCTCCTTTTAAATGAAGCGCTAAGGCCAAATTGTGCATGGCACTACCGCCAATGGCAATAAAATGTATATTCATAGTGGAACCGCTTTCGCGGAAGGTATTTTAATGTAAAAAATAGATGTTTTATTACAAGTACGAAGGTAAATATAAATGCCGAAGCCCGCAATAGGATAGCCCGACGCTCCGTAAATGGAGCAATTGCCAAAAACTTAGAGGGATTCAATTAATTTACGCTCTTTTTGAGCTTCTTCAAAATCGGGGCGTTGTGTTAGCGCCTTATTTATCCAAGTTAATGCAGGCTCCTTCTCGCCTAAGTTTTTATATATCTGAGCAAGTCGGAAATACGCCCAATCCTTAGGAACGCCATCTTTCACAGTATGGTTTTTAATATAAGCTTGCAAACAATTGATACCCCATTCTGCATCTAGATTATACTCCGCCGCAATTTTTCCAATCTGGTAATTTAACTTATTGCGCTTGTGTATTTGCAATGATTTGGATGCAGTTTCAATAGCTTCTTTAGGCTTATTTATTTTTTCGTAATGATTTGCCAATTTAGTGTAGGTATGTGGCGATCCACCAACGGCGATAGCTCGCTTGTAAAACATTTCCGCATCGTTTTCTCGGCCGCTATATTCGGCTATATAACCGTTGGATAAATGCCCATCTACTTGGCTTATTTCACCCAATTCGTTTGCAAACTTAATGGCCTTACGTTCACTGCCACCAATAATACCAGGTAGTTGAATATAAAATTCAACCAATGCCCAACGGACATCTATATGTTCGGGGTCTAACATTGCAGCTTTCTCAAAATGCGCCTTAATTTCACCAATATAACTTACAGCTCTCAGTCTGTTTATAGAAAGCGCCTTCATCCCAAGAGCACCCCCATATTTAAAATGGTAATTCGCACTCGTATCATCGTATTCAACCAATCCTTCGTAAAATTCGATTGCACTATCCCAGTCCTTCCTGTAACTAGCAATATCACCAAGGTATTCGCGAGTTATTTGATTTGTTGGGTCTTGCCTTAAGGCAGCTTCGAAAATGGGTTTTGCCATCTGAAAGGCTTCCTGCTGAAAATACAGTGTCGCCTGCTCATAACTATTTTGAGCACCAATAAGGGATGGAAGGCATAAAAAAATAAAAAGAAATCGTTTCATAGGTGATTTAAAGCGTTCAAATATAACCAACTTTTTGTTTATTTATTTCAAATGAAACGTTAACAGAAGCACTTTCTTTTATTATGGCTACCTTCAAACCCAATAACTACTACACCAATTGCTTTATGAATTCAAAAATTTTTATGATAGTCCGCATATTACTCGGACTTTTTGTTTTGGTATTCGGACTTAATAAATTTTTACATTTTATTCCAATGGAGGCGCCAACTGGGGATGCCGCAACTTATTTTGGCGGACTCATGAGATCCAAAACCATAATTCTAGTAGCTGTTGTAGAAATAGTTGCTGGGTTAGCGTTGATTTTTAATAGATATGGAGCATTGCTTGCACTTATATTGATGAGCGTTTCAGTGAATGCTGTTTTATTTCACACCCTTCTAGATCCTGCTAATAGTGCAGGAGCGATTATTTTACTTGTGCTCAATACACTAGTTTTGTATGGCTACAAAGACAAATATTCCAGCTTACTCCGTTAATAAGATAAAGAAGCCTAAAGGCTTCTTTAATTTTTTGGTGGATATTCGGCTAGCATTTTGGCCATGACTTTTGCATAATATACTTTTTTCTGCGTTGGTGTTGCTTTCTCTTTCAATGCCCCATCATAGACAGCTTGCCAAACTAATTTATCCCCTAGCTCGGCTTCTATAAACTCTAATGTAATATGTTGATTTATAACTCTTCCACCAATTGGAATGCCTATACCACCACCAATACCAATGTTTCCGGCACCGCTGCCAATGCCAATTCCTAGTGTGTTTCTGGATTCAGAAAGTGCTTCTTCTACATAGAAGTTGATGTAAAAATCGTTGTAGTCAGTGCGTTGAAGTCCTCGTAATTTCAAGATACTATCTGCAGCTTGCATAACACTACTATTGTCAAGCTGATTTAAACCGGTTTCCATTTCAGTGTAAAACTGATAGCCTTTAAACTCAGTCCAATTAGTGCCTTTTTCATAATCCACTGCAACCGTGCTTCCACAAGAGATAAGAAGCGTCGCCAAGAATCCAACTATAAAATATTTCATGCTTAGTTTTTTATAAAAATAAGCAAAAGGTGCGCGAAGGGATTTTAAATGTTACTGTTTAACAATTTTCTTAATAAGACTTCAATTCTTAAATTTCAACATCAAAATATAAAATGGCGATCACTAGCGAACCAAATCATCGTTCAACATATCCCAAAGCTTATCTTTTAATTCCATCAAACCTTGTTGTGCCATCGATGAAAAGAATAAATAAGGAATTCCCTCAAGTTCTTTGTCTAAAAGTTCCTTCATTTCAGCTTTAAGTTCGTCATCAAGCATGTCGCTTTTTGAAATAGCAACCAAGCGGTCCTTATCAAGCATTTCAGGATTGTAGCGACGTAATTCGTCTAAGAGAATTTCATATTGCTTTTTAATATCATCAGCATCGGCCGGTATCAAAAACAAGAGTGTAGAATTACGTTCAATATGACGTAAAAAATAATGTCCAAGTCCTTTTCCTTCAGCGGCACCTTCAATGATTCCAGGGATATCAGCCATCACGAAAGTCTGGTGATTTCGATAGTCCACTATACCCAAATTAGGCTTCAGCGTAGTAAATTCGTAGTTGGCAATTTTTGGTTTGGCTGCCGTAATTACTGAAAGTAGTGTAGATTTTCCAGCGTTTGGAAACCCAACGAGGCCTACATCTGCTAAGACTTTCATTTCAAGCGTCATGTTCGTTTCTACCCCGTCCATGCCTGGTTGTGCATAGCGTGGTGTTTGATTGGTAGACGATTTAAAATGGGCATTCCCACGACCGCCTCTACCGCCTTCTGCAATAATTAATTCCTGGCCATCCTCAAGAATCTCTAAGATAATATCTTGAGTTTCTGTATCTCGAACCACTGTTCCCAAAGGAACATCTATGTAGATATCCGGACCATCTGCTCCCGTACTTGTAGATTTACTTCCAGCACCGCCTTGTTCCGACTTATAATGTCGCTTATGCTTTAAGTGAAGCAATGTCCACATATTCTTATTGGCCTTTAAAATAATATGACCCCCACGGCCACCATCACCACCATCAGGACCTCCTTTTGGGATGTATTTTTCTCTTCGTAAATGCGCACTACCTTGCCCTCCTTTTCCAGAAGTAATATGAATTTTAACGTAGTCTACAAAATTTCCTTCAGTCATATCTATTCCCCACATAGGTGGGACTCTCTTTTGTCATTCCGCACTTGATGCAGAATCCATTTATACTATGCAATTTAAACTCTGAATCAAGTTCAGACATAAAACTCATTCACTTATTCAAAATAACTTCGCCCTATAAGGTGTCAAGTACTAAACCCAAACGTTCCGTAATTTCCTCGATACTGCCTACACCATTTACGCCGTAATACTTATTCTGTGCTTGGTAAAACTCTTTAAGAATATCTGTTTTTCTATAATATTCAGCGATGCGTTCTCTGATAACAGACTCGTCTGCATCATCTGCCCTACCAGAAGTCCTACCTCTTTCCAAAAGTCTTCCAACCAAAATCTCATCATCCACTTCCAGCACTACCATGGCGTTTATCTGACTTTCTTTTTTATCCATCAAATTAGCTAGAGCCTCTGCTTGAACAGCCGTTCTTGGAAAGCCGTCAAAAATAAATCCGTTCGCATCAGCATTTTTATCAACCTCCGCATTGAGCATATTGATTGTTACCTCATCTGGTGCCAAATGCCCTTTATCCATAAAAGACTTAGCCAATGTGCCAAGGGCTGTTTTATTTTTAATATTATCCCGAAATACATCTCCTGTCGAAATATGTACAAGTTGATATTTTTCTTTTAATACGTCGGCCTGCGTTCCCTTTCCAGCTCCCGGAGGGCCGAACAATACAATGTTTGTCATTCTTAAAGCCCGTGTAGACGGGGATCTCTTTATCTTATTAGTATTCATTCCGAAGAAATGCTTAAACCAATTCCACATAAAATGAATAACAACAATAATTAATTATTCAATTAAGGGTGCAAAGATAACAATTGCAAAGAAGATTGTACCTTTGTCCTATGGCAAATTATTTTTCTTCGAATTTTACCTTAGGAATCTTAGGTGGTGGTCAATTAGGAAAGATGCTACTGTATGAAACCCGCAAGTTTGACATAAAAACACACGTACTAGACCCGAGTGCTGAAGCACCGTGTCGCGTTGCTTGTGACCGTTTTGAACAGGGTGATTTAATGGATTTTGACACCGTATACGCCTTCGGAAAAGAGGTAGACGTACTTACTTTCGAAATAGAAAATGTCAACGTCGCAGCCCTAGAAAAACTGGAGAGCGAAGGCAAAAAAGTATTTCCCTCTGCAAAAACACTTCGGAACATAAACAATAAGGGACTGCAGAAGCAATTCTACAATGACCATGATATTCCTACGGCTCCATTTAAATACTATGAGACTAAGGCCGATTTAAACGCGGCAATTCATGGCGATAACCTAAGCTTTCCCTTTGTTTGGAAAAGTTGCACTGGCGGTTATGACGGAAAAGGTGTCCAAGTAGTTCGTGCTTGGCAAGACGAGTTAACACTTCCAGATACGCCTTGTATTGTAGAAAAATTAATCCCGTTTAAAAATGAATTGGCTGTAATTGTTGCCCGCTCTACTTCAGGAGAAATAAAAACATATCCTGTGGTTGAGATGGAATTTCATCCCATTGCCAACCAGGTAGAATATGTTATTTGTCCAGCAAGAATTGATGATGCTATTGCTCAAAAAGCACGCGCAATTGCCATGCAGGTTTCAAAAACATTTGAGCATGTAGGCCTATTAGCCGTTGAAATGTTCCAGACTGAAGACGATACCATTTTAGTAAACGAAGTAGCGCCAAGACCGCACAACAGTGGTCATTATAGCATTGAAGCCAGTTATACAAATCAGTTTGAACAACAGCTTCGGGCTATTCTAGGACTACCTTTAGGCGAAACGGACAGCAAAGTTGCAGGTATAATGGTAAATTTAGTAGGCGCTGAAGACCATGCCGGTGAAGTGGTTTATGAAAACATTGAGGCAATTTTAGGATTACCCGGTGTTACTCCACATATATACGGAAAGAAAGAAACAAGACCTTTTAGAAAAATGGGGCATGTTACTATTGTCAATAAAGATATTTCAGAAGCACGAAAAATTGCTGAACTGGTTAAGAAAACTATAAAAGTGATTAGTAAATAAAACCAATTTTATATGAAAGTAGGAATCATTATGGGAAGCACAAGCGATTTGCCAGTTATGCAAGACGCCATTGATATTTTAAAAGGCTTCGATATTGAAATTGAAGTGGATATTGTTTCTGCGCACAGAACGCCCGACAAACTTTTTGACTACGGAAAAAATGCCCATGAGCGAGGGTTTTCCGTAATTATTGCTGGTGCTGGTGGAGCAGCCCATCTCCCAGGAATGATTGCAAGCCTTTCTCCCCTTCCCGTTATTGGCGTGCCGATAAAATCCAGTAATTCAATTGATGGCTGGGATTCTATTTTGTCTATTCTTCAAATGCCAGGTGGCGTGCCCGTTGCTACCGTTGCCTTAAACGGAGCTAAAAACGCTGGTATTCTCGCCGCTCAAATTATTGGAATCGCAGATAAATGTGTGCTTGACAAAGTTGTTGCCTATAAAGAAGGCCTTAAAATGAAAGTTGAAGAAGGCGCTAAAAATCTTAAAAAAGGATAGCACCCAACCAGGCAGATTAAACACTATGAACAACCCCCTATTACAACCCTTTGACCTCGCTCCATTTTCAAAAATCAAAAACGAGCATTATTTACCGGCGATTAAAGAACTTATCGCTGCCACAAAGGACCAAATATCTGCTATCGCAGACAGTCAAAAAGAGCCAACGTTCAACAACACTGTGGAAGCTCTCGAAAATACAGGCTTACAATTAGATCGTGTCTCAAGTATTTTTTTTAATCTGAATGGCGCAGAAACCAATGACGAAATTCAAAAAATAGCACAAGAGGTTTCACCGTTACTAACTGATTTTAATAATGACTTGCTACTTAACGAGGCTTTATTCAAACGCGTAAAAGCAGTTTACGACAGCAAAGAAAGCTTAGACCTCAATATTGAACAGAACACATTACTTGAAAAGCAATACAAAAGCTTTGCTAGAAATGGCGCTAATCTTTCCGAAGAAAAGAAAGCTATTTTACGTAAAATTGACGCTACGCTTGCTACGCTCAAACTTACTTTTGGTGAAAACGTCTTAGCTGAAACTAATGCATATGAGCTGCGTTTAACTTTGGAAGGAGATCTTGCCGGACTTCCAGATGACGCAAAGACGGCAGCAGCTCAGGTTGCAAAAGAAAAAGGCGAAGAAGGATGGATGATCACATTGGATTATCCAAGCTACATCCCCTTTATGAAGTATTCCAAGAACAGGGAACTTCGAAAAAAGCTCTCCCTAGCTTTTGGCGCCCGTGCTTTTCAGAAAAACGAAAATAGCAACGAAAAAAATGTGTTGAAATTAGCGAATCTGAGACATGAAAGAGCCGTTCTTTTGGGTTATGCATCTCATGCGCATTTTGTGCTTGAAGAGCGCATGGCTAAAACACCGAAAAAAGTTACTTCCTTTTTAACAGATTTACTTACTAAAGCAAAACCAGCTGCGCAGAAAGAATTTGACGAGCTTGTAGCTTTTGCAAAAGAACTGGATCAAATTGACCAATTAGAAAAATGGGACAGTGCGTATTATGCTGAAAAACTAAAGCAAAAGCGCTATAATTTAGATGATGAAAAGCTAAAGCCTTATTTCAAATTAGAAAACGTAATCGATGGTGTGTTTGCTGTGGCACATAAATTGTTTGGACTTAGCTTCGTGCCAGACAACAATATTGAAGTATATCATGAAGATGTAAAAACCTATCAAGTAACCGATTCAGAAGAGGAACTCGTAGCAATTTTTTATGCAGACTTCCACCCGCGTTCAGGGAAACGTGGTGGTGCTTGGATGACTTCATATAAGCCACAACAAAAAACTGAGATGCTTGACAAATTGGGTGTCAAAAATGATCGTCCTCATATCTCAATTGTATGCAACTTCACGAAACCAGTCATAGAAGATGAAAAAGAAACAAAGCCATCATTACTAACATTCAATGAGGTAACTACCCTTTTTCATGAATTTGGACATGCCCTGCATGGAATGTTGGCAAACACAACCTATAAAAGCTTAAGTGGCACAAGTGTCTTTTGGGATTTTGTAGAATTACCAAGCCAAGTATTAGAAAACTGGTGTTACGAAAAAGAGACGCTGGAACTATTTGCAACTCATTATGAAACTGGCGAACTCATACCGATGGAATTAGTAGCTAAAATCAAAGAGTCTGCAACCTTCCATGAAGGCATGCAAACACTCAGACAAATTAGTTTTGGCATGTTAGACATGGCATGGCATGGAACTGACCCCTCTGAAATTAGACATGTAAAAGCATTTGAAGATGCCTCCTTTGCAGCAACCAAACTATTTCCAGATACTCCAGAAACATGCATGAGTACGGCTTTTTCGCATATCTTTCAAGGCGGGTATTCTGCGGGATATTATAGCTATAAATGGGCCGAAGTCTTAGACGCCGATGCGTTTGCATATTTTAAAGAGGAAGGCATCTTCAATAAGAATGTTGCCAATAAATTTAAAGCGTTTGTACTCTCCCAAGGCGGAACACAAGACCCTATGGCCCTTTATGTAAAATTTAGAGGGAAAAAACCTGACCCAGAAGCCCTTTTGAAGCGAGCCGGACTCATAAACTAAGGTTTCCGTAATTACTAAAAACTGAAGTTCTTAAAACGGTCATAAAAAACCCTCAGAAATATTTTTGTAGAAGAAACTTTGCTATTTTTGAGTTCGTCCTAGACGAAAAATACTATGCCAAAACACGTTATCATTCCTGAAAAATGGGTAGATCGGTATTCTGACTATCTCTACAACTATACCATCGTTCGTGTTAACAATCACGAGGTGGCTCAGGATTTGATTTCTGAAACCTTTTTAGCTGGTCTAAAATCCAAAGATAATTTTAAAGGAGAAGCCAGTGAAAGAACATGGCTTATTTCCATTTTAAAAAGAAAAATAATTGATCACTATCGTAAAATAAACTCGAATAAAGGTAAAGCTGAAGTTCGTATAACTTACAATGATGAAGATGCTGAAGGTGATTGGCTGGAACAACGTGTTAGCGACCCCTTTGATAAA
>JBLHGH010000057.1:0-10224 GCA_047615425.1 Candidatus Latescibacterota bacterium | reverse complement strand
CATTCGGAAGCATCATATTGAGTTGCATATTCACCACAGAGAGCAACTGCCCAACATTATCATGCAATTCCCAACCAATATTGCGCAAAGTTTGTTCCTTAATTTCGAGTCGCGAAATTTCAATTTCTCGCTCGAAACGTTGCCGTGCTTCTATACTTTCTATAAGAAATTTGTTTTTACGTTTCTGAGTGGAAATGAATAAAATAACCCCAAACACAGTAAAACCAAGTAATACGGCTACAACATAAATTAGTAAAGAGACTTCTTCTTTCGACATACAATGAATCCGGTAATATAAATGGAATATACAAGTAGATTGGTAATGAACAAAACGAAAAAGTAGGTATTTACAAATTCTAGATTTTCCGATGCTTTTAAATAATTGCTATAAATAAAAAATGGTATTAAGCAGAGATGTAAGATAGTTGCACCAAAAGCGATATAGAATGGCAATACCTTTCCAATATTAAACACGTCATCACTGCGAACAAGTTTAAAACAATATAAAGCAATACTAAACAATAAAATGAGTGCTCCAGCAATAACTGTATAGTTAGAAAAGGATACAAAAAACACATCAGAAGTAAATAAATTAACTACAGATGATACAATAAAGGCAAGAAGAAGAAAATTCAATATTTGCTTCTGTCGAGGAATGACAAGTTGCATTTTAAAGTACGAAATATACAGAAAATAACTAATAATAAAATGAATATTGAATACCCAATAATTTTTTTCAAAAAGCGTGTCCTTAACAAAACTCAAGTACTTATATTCAGATAAATAAGCCAGTGGAGCATAAGACGCCATCAACTCAAAAAGCACAGTTATCCATAACAGCAACACAAAATATTTGGTCGTGTTGTCGTCACTTCTTCGTTTGATATATATAGTTCCTGTAATCGCAGCTACCAATTCCAACATGAAAACTGGAATCACAATTAAAAAATAACTGATGCCCATTATTAGTAGTTATTAGGAGGCAAACCACCCACACCCCAATTAAAAGAATCAATTTGGTAGTTATTATCAGCATTGACATCTGTCCCTTTTGCCGGTGCTAAAAAAACCGTGGCTTTATCAGAATCATCATGATCGTATGCAGCAAAATAAACACGTATCCCTGGAGAATCTATTCCTTGTTTAGCGGATTCAGACTTTACATATTCTAAATATTCTTCTAGATCGGCAAGACTAAACATTACCTCGCGATGATCCAATGCCCCCTGTCCTTTTTCTAAGTGCACAGCACGTGTTGAAATCCAATTATTTTGTAATTCGCGTGCTTTTTCTACACTAATGCAATTCTTGGGTTTAGCCATAATAATTTTGTTTTAACATTATAAATTAAAGATAAATAAAACAATTCGTCTTTAATTTAGAAAAGCCACAAAACAGGTAAAATCCTGTTCTATTATCAGGCTTTTTCCTGTGCATTTATTTAATACTCTCCTTTGTTTATTTTTTAAGCAAAACACGCTTATACAGCAAATTGCATACATCTAGTTTTGAAAGCAAGAGCGGGAACTGTTCTTGCTAAACAAATTAATGCTTTCACATAATTAATTGCGAATGGTAGTTACAGATTCCCGATGCTAAGGAAGGTTGGATATTCTAAAATTGAAGCTATCCCCTGCCCTTTTTTGTGCCAGCCTATTTATTCCAGATGCGCATAATTGCAAAATTCTTGCATATCCTCCAGTAGTTTGAGCATCTCGCATAAGCACTACGCATTGCCCTGAAGGTGTGAGTTGAACGGTCCCAGGTTGTACGGGTGCAGAAATTATCTCAGAAGCAGTTATCTGTTCCATTCCAGTAAGCAAATAGGCCATTCTACTACTTTTTACTGAAACGGTTAAGGACATTGATGCTATGTTTTGTTGCACCTCCTTCGGAAGAAAATCAAATTCTGGACCTTTATAAACTTGAATCTCTTTGGTGGTAAAATGCACCATATCAACTTTCACAGACGTAGTTGTTCTACTACTCAAAATTTCGGTAGCGTTGATTTCAAGGACATCTCCTTTTTTTAGAATCGGTTGTTTCGTTAATCCATTATATTTACTTTGACTGCCTAAAATAAATTCCGAAGAAAACCCCCCAGCCACCGCTAGATAACCTCTTAGCCCATAAGCTGCTAGACCAAATTTAATTATATCACCCTGCTGAATAGCAATTTTAGTATTCATTGGAACTTCAATGTTATTAATCGTTGGTGAAAATCCAGCACCTGTAATTGCAATTTGAGTTGCCTTCTGAAATTCTAATACTGGGCCTACCATGGTCATTTCCAACACCGCCCTTTCTGTGCTATTACCAACCAATTCATTGGCTAAGCGAGACATATACACATCCATCGCACCGCTCAATGGCACTCCCAGGCGCCTATAACCAAAACGTCCTAAATCTTGTATGGAAGTGAGTATTCCAGCTGCCTTCACTTTAATCATGATACACCTCCATTGCTACTACATAAGTCCCGTTTTCAACCTTTCTGGCTAGTGAAGCAAACTGCTTTTTAGTTATTTCCTTAAAACGAACAGCATCACCTGGTTGCAATAACGACGGTTGCTTTCTCCCAATATCAAAAAGGGAGAATGGAGTACGTCCAATAATGTTCCAGCCTCCAGGAGAACCTGTCGGATATATACCTGTTTGCATACCACCAATTGCCACAGATCCCTTTGGAACAATCTCTCTAGGCTTGCGTAGTCGTGGTGTTTCAAGTTTGGAATCTAACCCTCCCAAATAAGGAAATCCAGGCAGAAATCCCAAAGAATACGTTTTATAAATTGGAGCCGTATGCAGTTTTATAAGTTCTTCGGAATTGAGATTACAATGTGAGCAGACTACTTCCAAATCTAGCGCTACTGCCTCATCATAGCAAACAGGAATAGTAATCAATCTCGTGCTGCTTGCAAAGTTTTCATCATTGATAACGAGCTCTTCCTTAATAGTTTCTATAAAGGTCCTTGCATCTATATGATGTTTTAAAAAGATGGCAAGGGAATGATAACTAGGCACCGTTTCAATTACATCTTTGGAAAATTGGCTATTAATACACTCTTCTAAAAGCAGGACACTATTATGAATTGCAGAATTAATTTCCACTTCCCAATCAATAAGAACGCAGGCTTCACCAAATAACCGTATCTCACTCGCTTCGATCATTTTAATATGATATTATGAGTTCCTACTTGTTCGTGGATAAAACGAAGGATGGCAAGCGCCTCCGGATTATCTCCATGGATACAAAACGTTGATGCTTTAATGGGTCTTTTTTGTCCATCTATGATTTCTACTTCACCATCTAAAACTATTGATTTTAATTGCTTCCATGCGTCATCTGTATTTGTTATTATTGCCGCAGACTGATCCCTTGACACTAAAGAAAGGTCAAGCTCGTAACGCCTATCTATGAAAGCTTCAAAGGCTAGCGGAAGCAAATTTTTTGCTTTTTCACTAAGAATAGAATTGTGTGGTACATACAGTATTGGCCGTTCTTTGGTAGCAAGAATTGCATCAATAACAGCAGTAGCCGTTAGAGCATCTTTAGCAGCATAGTTATAAAGTGCTCCATGTAATTTAACATGATTTATTTTGATTTCTTCGGAAGCACATACGCTAAAAAAAGATGTTATTTGTTCGTAAACACTTTCAGTTAAAGCTGCTTTACTCATGGTCACTATTTTTCGTCCGAAGTTGGACGTATCAGGAAATGACGGATGTGCACCAACTTTAACATGGTTTTTTTTTGCTAATCGAACAGCCTTGCGCATGGAAGATTCATTTCCGGAGTGACCACCGCAAGCGATGGAACAAGACGACAAATATGGCATGAGTGCTTCGTCATGAAGCATCCCTTCACCTAAATCGGCATTCAAATCAATATGAATAGAATCTCCTTTCACAAGTTCTTAGAATAAGACCTTAATTAAACTTTTAGCACCTAAAATCACCGTTGTAACTAGGATTAGGATACCAAGTATGTTTTGAATTTTAGAATTGGTATAATTTCCTAATACCGCTTTCCTATTCATTATCCAAAGAAGGAATCCGGCGATAACTGGAAGCAACAGTCCGTTGGCAACCTGTGCAAATTTTATAATTTCAATGGGTTTAATCCCTATGGAGGAAAGAACAACACCTAGCAGTAGGATAAACGCCCAAACGCCTCTAAACTTGGCTGTTTTTAACCCAGATTGCCATCCGAAGCACTCTTTAGCCACATAAGCAGCTGCCAAGGGCGCAGTAATGGCAGAAGTAACCCCAGCTGCGAAGAGACCGATACTTAAAAAGTACTTTGATAGTTTCCCGAAAAGCGGTTCCAGCCCTTTTGCAAGATCCGAAGCATTTTGAACTTCACCAGATTGAATAGCCGCAGCACTTATAATAATGGCGATTGAAACAATACCACCCAAGGCTATGGATACATACAAGTCCTTCCGAGCTAATCCGAGTGCCTCCTTACCCGTCCACTTCTCCTTAACCAAAGAAGCATGTAAAAACAAATTATAAGGAACAACCGTTGTGCCTACGAGTCCAATTATTGTTAACCAGCCAGCTTCTGGAATCCTTGGAATAAAAAGACCTTTCAAAACTGCTAGTATATCGGGTTTTGTCAGGATGGCTGTGCACACAAACGAAAGGCTCATTAAGATAACCAAGGAAACAAGTGCGCGTTCAATCACTTTATAATTACCAATGTAAAGTAACACGCTAGCTATAAGGCCAATAATAATCGGGAAAATGCTGAGTGAAACCCCTCCCAATGCAATAGTTGAATCCCCAAAGACTGTCTGTAATCCTAAGACACCTCCGCTTATGTTTCCAGCTTCATACGCTGCGTTCCCTATAAGAATAGCAGCGAGAATAAGGCCAATTGCTAGCCATTTTAAAAGAGGTGATTTGATTTCGTTTTTAACGGTTTCCGCGAGCCCTTTTCCGTATACAAGGCCAAGTCTGGCTGCCATCTCTTGTAAAACAATGGTTGCAAAAATAGACAACAACATTGCCCAGAGCAATGTAAAACCGTAGGTAACACCCGCAATGGTGCAAACAGTTACTGTTCCGGGGCCTATAAAGGCGGCGGCGATCAGGGTACCTGGACCTATGTTTTTAAAGAAGTTTTTCAAATTAGGTTTCTAAGAATCTAAAGGTATAAAAAAAAAGGGACGCTCTATGGCGTCCCTCTTCAGAAAATAGCTTGTAAGGCTACATTTTCACATCGTCTAATAGTACTTCTTCTCCCTCTTTATCCAATAATTTAACCTCATCAAAGCCCATGTTTTTAAACTGAGCAAACTGGGTGGCTGCATCTCCAACAACGAGATACGCCATTTTAGATTCGTCTAAATACGTATTAGCCAAAGCACGGTGCTGTTCTAAAGTCATACCGCTAACAATAGCTTCCTCCTTTGCAATATAATCAGGGTCTAGATTGTAGGTGCTCATTTCTTGAAGCATCCCCAAAAGTGCAAATTGCGTCTCAAACCTTCGCGCATTTGATTTTATTAATGCATTTTTTGTAAAGGTTAAATCCTCTTCAGAAATACCTTCTTTGTAACTTGCTATTTGGTCTTTAAAAATTTGCACAGATTCTCCTGTTGTATTTGTTCTTACGCTAGATGAAGCCTTAAACGTTCCAGGAATCTTACTACCATTAAAATTGGTTCTAGCTCCGTAAGTATATCCTTTTTCTTCACGCAGAATAAGGTTTACATTTCCAGAGAAAGAACCTCCTAGTTTATAATTCATAACCTCAGCAGGATAGAAATTTTCATCTGTTCTTGCCATTGAAACATAGCCAATATTGATCACAGACTGTTTCGCATCTGGAATGTCTACAAAATACAAACCATTCTTTGTTCTGTTGTTCTCAGCTGGAAATGCTGGTATTTCGACATCTTTAGCTGCCCATCCGGATTCGAGTCCTTTTAAGTTAGCCAAGGCCGCTTGCTTATCTATTTTTCCAACTACATGGAACTTGCTCACTGATGGAGAGAAATAGTTGTTGTAATATGCCTTTAAATCATCCATACCCAATGCCGCAACAGATGCTTCGGTACCAGAGGTTGGATAACTAAAAATATGATCTTCGCCATACAGCATTTTATTAAAAACGCGACTGGCTACAGCATTCGGATTTGCGTTTGATCTTTTGATTTCATTAATCGTTTTTGTTTTAATTCGCGCAAATTCTTCCTCATCCCATCGTGGTTGCAGGAGTATTTCCTCAACCAATTCCATCGTTTTATCAAAATTCCGTGTTAGCGTGTTTCCTTGAATAACAATGGTTTCACGGGTAGTATACATGTTGATACTCGCCCCTAGCATTTCAATTTCTTCTTCTAACTCGGCAGGAGTCTTATTGGCCGTGCCTTCCATCATGATATCTGTCATCACGTTGGCGACACCATTTTTATTTTTATCATCCAACAAGTGACCACCGTCCATCACAAGACTAAAATTCACAGTCGGAATTTCATTTTGTTCAATTCCGTAAACAGACATGCCGTTTGAAAGCTCAGCAGTCCAATTAGATGGTACGTTAAGTGCGGGTGTTTCACCTTGATTTGGTTCTACAGAACGATCAAAGTTAGAAGGCGTTTTAGCTATTTCAGCTCCTACATTATCAACCGTTTTAGTAACGTTTTCTTTAATTTCTTCTTCTACAACAGGTGCTTTTGTTGAATTCTCAGCAATAAGATTCAGTTTTCCCTTTGGAACAAAACTGGTCATAATAAAAGGCTTATCCTTTATGTAGGTATTGTAAACGCGCATCACATCTTCTTTGGTAACCTTCTTAATGTTTTCAATGTCATCCTCAATGAAACCAGGATCTCCAGTGAATGTATTGTAGTTTGCTAACTGAAATGATTTTCCAAGTACACTACTAATTCCATTATAAAAGCCAGTTTCAAGACCAGCCTTCACACGTTCAACATCCCTTTCTGTAATACCTTCCTTTTCGAATACGGCAAATGATTCATTGATACCAGCTTCAACATCGTCAAGGTCTACACCGTCATTTCCTGTAATTCTAATATGAAATTCACCCGCTAACTCTTGAGAGTTATTATAGGCAGATGTTCTAGAGGTAAGGTCTTTTTCTTTAACCAATACCTTATACATGGCGGCTTTTTTTCCACTAGATAAAATTTCAGCTAAAAAATCCAATGCATATGCATCATCTGTATAATGCTCAACCGTTGGCCAAACCATATTCATTTGTGCCGCGGTTGCGAAAGCATCTTCGTGATAGAGTCTTTTTGTTTCTGAAATAGTTACACGCTGTGGCTCCAATGGTAACACATCCTGGCGTCTTTTTATTTCGCCAAAATACTTTTCAATCATTTCCTTCGCCGCTGGAGTATCAAAGTCGCCCGCCAATACCAACGTAGCATTGTTTGGTCCATAAAAACGATCGTAAAACTCACGTACGTCTTCAACAGTTGCGCTTTGTAAATCCACTAACTCGCCAATTACTTGCCAGTTATATGGATGTCCTTCAGGATAGAGGTTTTTATCTAATACCCAATTGGTATGACCATAAGGATTGTTATCTACACGTTGTCTCTTTTCATTTTGAACAACCTCTTGCTGATTATAAAAAGCAGATTCTGTTACTGTGTTAATTAAGAAGCCCATGCGGTCACTTTCTAACCAAAGAACCGTTTCAAGGGCATTGTTTGGCACAATTTCGTAGTAGATAGTGCCATCTTTCCAAGTACCTCCATTTAGGGTTCCACCGGCATCCTGAATCTTTTTGAAGAATTGATCTTGTGGAACATTCTCAGATTCTTGGAATAGCATATGCTCAAAAAGGTGAGCAAAGCCAGTTCTTCCCGTTTTTTCTCTGTTTGATCCTACACCATACTGAATGGCTAAAGATACAATGGGATCACTCTTGTCTTGATGAAGAATAACGTCCAGCCCGTTCGCTAGTTCGTATTTTTCAAAATCTACAGATAGCGCTGCGCCATCTGGCGTTTCGATATCTTTTTCATCAGTGCAAGAAATAATTCCGAAGGTCGTTAACAATACTGACAGCATAATAATTTTAGCGTTCTTTTTGATTTTCATTGGTCGATTTTTTTTCATCTTTTAAAGATACTATCATGAGCAATTACTATTCTTAATTTGATGTTAAAGTAGCTCTTTGGCCAAATCGCAGCATTTATTTCATTTTTCTATTATTTAGTATCTTAGAGAACTAACTATAAATGACCCCATTTGTTATGATCTATTCCTTTTTGAAAAACCTGTGTCTTCTTTTGGTTTTACTTATTGGCACAAATTTAAGAGCTCAAGAGTTCACCTATGTAGATTCTGGCACAGGTTTTATCCTGTATGATGTAGCAATTCCAGAAGGGCAAAATGACGTTGCCTATGCAGCAGGAGCTCAATTCACGGCAAATTCAGATGGGATTATTATAAAAAGTATTGATGGTGGAGAAACTTGGTCCACTATCTACCCAACTTCCGGTACTATTGATGGGATTGAAAAGATTGATTTTATTGATACCATGACTGGCTATGCGGTTGGTTATGATCTTTTTATTAAAACAACAGATGGCGGAGACACATGGACAGATGTAGTAGTTGCAGCGGATGTATGGGTATATAAGAGCTTGACATTTTATAATGCGAATATCGGCATTGTAACTGCCCTTACCAATGGCGGAAACTACGAAGTGTACACAACAAATGACGGTGGTACAAATTGGAACCCCATAGCAAACACCGCAAATATGCCAACTTTTGCCGTGGCCTATGCAGACGCAACGACGCTCTACGCGGTGGGCGCGAACGAAGTGATTAGTAAATCTACAGACGCTGGAGAGACTTGGGTAACCTTGCAATCTGGCACTCCAACCTTTTATAATTTAGAGGTCTTTTTTACGGATGCCAATACGGGTATTGTTTCTGGCGAAGATGGAGCCATTCACAGCACCCTTGACGGCGGTAACACCTGGAGCACCTTCAGTACTGGTTACCACAATTTTTATGGTTTAGCTGGCAATAATGGGTATCTATTTGCTTCGGGAACCGACCAAGATGTGTACTTTTCAGAAGACAATGGTAGTAGTTGGACTATAATTCATGATGGTGAAAATGTAGCTACGTTTTATGATATGGAATTCTTTGAAAATGGAGATGGCCTCATTTGTGGATCACAGGGCCGCATGCTAAAGTTCACTAGCTTCGTCATTGGCTATGATGACTATGAGGCAATGCCGGAATTAGCCGTGGTATATAATCCAGAGACTGGCATACTGGCTATTACTTCTTCGGAAGTGATTCATGCGATGCTTATGTATTCCCTTGACGGAAAAGAGGCACTGAATATAACTTCCAACGCAGCAATGGAATTTGATGCATCAAAGTTTTCTGACGGTCTTTATCTTCTAAAGGTGAAATTTGAAAGCACAGAGCGCACCGTTAAGTTTTTGAAATACTAATAAACGCTGTTTTTTAGTAGCGCTTTTTCTAATCATTAAATAAATCAACTAATTGACGTTGACATGACGTTTGGGACTGGCCATTTGAAGTAGAGGAACCTATTTTTATACCATGCTAAGGATTTTATTGTTGTGGGATTATTGTTCCTTCAGGAATATTATAAATCGCCGCTACTAAATACAGATACCTCATTTTGTAAATAATGCGCTATTATACCGGCGTTTGGCACGCGCCTTAACACCTGGCCCAACACGATTAGCCAAATGCTTTATTGCCTTCTTAAAATGGCTCCAACACCAGCTATATATGGGCTATCAGGTTTGAATTACACCTTTTCCTTCTGTATACACTTAACATAGCAAACTGAACAGATTATCGGACAATAATGACCTTTAACAGAGTAATCCTTGCTTCCTTATAAAAAAAATCCTAACTTCCACTAGAAAAATGGTAGCTATGTTTTGAGAATAAGAGAATAACTTTGTATGCTTTTTTGTACAAAAAACTCTACGCATACATACGTATAAATACGTGTTTATACGTATAGCGGTTTATTTCCTCAACAGCTACCTTTACAGTCTCCTCAATTGTTATGTGGCGCGAAATCCCCCAAGCCATAATAATTATTATTCAATTTAACAGTATTTGTTAAACTTTTATGCATTTAGTCGAAAATACACGCGTTTAATCTTGTTTACTAGAAAATATTTATATCTTTCTTACGTTGAAAAAAAACACTAAGCGAACGAACTTGGGTTA
>JBLHGH010000056.1:0-10244 GCA_047615425.1 Candidatus Latescibacterota bacterium | reverse complement strand
TGTTTTTGGATTTCCATTGCCTGCATTGGTATGAAAAGCAATGGCGTCTTCCCGGCTGGGTCTTATATGTTTAAACAAAAAGCTAGAAAACCATTCTTCACGCGCTACCTTAATTTCTTCTGAATACAACAATGAAGATGACCATATTTGAGGAGCAATCGGCTTTTCAGTTACATAATGCTGGGCCCCATCCCAAACGACTTCGCGTAATTGCAGATCATTTTCCCAATCTACTACGATCATGGTAAATGGTTCTATTCCAGAAAAATCGAAACCTTCAATTGCATCCGAAAAATTCGAAACCTGCATTAAATCAGTCACAATAACACCACGACTCATCCTATAATGCGCTTCACGTACATGGGCAGTAAAACCGCCGTTGAGCAAACATATTAGCCGTTGCTTTTCAGAAACACCAATCCAAGTCCCTCCAGCGACATTATCTTTTGGAAACAAAAGCGTATTCCCACTTAGCTCATATTTCTTAGGTGGAAAGGTAAGTCGGCCCGGTGCTTCGTCTCTATTTGAAGTAAGAACGAAGTCCGAAAACGATGTGGGGATAAAGCTAACAGTGCACATAGCGTATTATGTCTAAGTTTGTTAATTAAACTTACGAAAAAGTATTTATTTGAACATTAGTTATTATGTATTTTAATCAACCGAATTGCTAACAATCACGAGCACTTTCAGCCGGACTTGTACACTATTTTTTTGTACCTTTGAGCTCAATAATTTTCAAAGCAAAAATACAATGGGAAAAGGATTTTTTCAAGTTCCAATCGCGGTAAACGATCCAATAAAAGAGTACGCTCCAGGTTCTCCAGAACGCAAAGCTGTGAGTGAAACATACAAAGCTATGTACAATAGCACAATTGATGTTCCTTTATACATAAACGGGAAAGATGTCACAACAGGGGATACCGCAACCATGTCTCCTCCACATGACCACAAACACACTTTAGGCACCTATCACAGGGCTGAAAAAAAGCATATTGAAGATGCGATTTCCACCGCCTTAGAGGCTCGCAAAGCTTGGTCTCAAACACCCTGGGAACAGCGCGCTGCAATTTTCTTAAGAGCTGCAGAGCTTGTTGCTGGTCCTTACAGAGCTAAAATTAATGCTGCCACCATGTTGGCACAATCAAAAACCGTACAGCAAGCAGAAATAGATGCTGCCTGTGAGTATATCGATTTCCTTCGATTCAATGTACAGTATATGACTGAAATTTATGCTGAGCAACCTGAATCTACCTCAGGAGCTTGGAACAGACTTGAATATCGTCCATTGGAAGGTTTCGTATATGCCATTACACCTTTTAATTTTACAGCAATTGCGGGAAATTTACCTGCGAGTGCGGCATTAATGGGTAATGTAGTTGTTTGGAAGCCAAGTGATAGCCAAATATTTTCTGCGAAGATTTTATTAGATGTCTTCAAAGAAGCTGGTGTTCCAGCAGGAGTAATTAATATGGTGATGGGAGATCCTGTCATGATTACGGATACTGCACTTGCAAGTCCAGATTTTAGTGGAATTCACTTTACAGGATCTACCTGGGTATTTAAAGATATCTGGCAAAAAATTGGAACGAACATTCACAATTATAAGACCTATCCAAGAATTGTAGGAGAGACAGGTGGAAAAGATTTCATCGTAGCTCACAAAACTGCCAATGCAAAGCAAGTTGCAACTGCTATTGTAAGAGGTTCATTTGAATTTCAAGGGCAAAAATGTAGTGCTGCCAGTAGATGTTATGTCTCTAAGAGTATCTGGGCGGATGTTAAGAAATACATGTTAGCAGATATGGCTACGTTTAAAATGGGCTCGCCAGAAGATATGAGCAATTATATTACGGCGGTAATCCATGAAGGCTCGTTTGACAAACTAGCTAAATACATCGATCAAGCAAAAGCCGATAGCGACGCTGATGTTATTGCCGGTGGTAATTATGATAAAAGCGTGGGCTATTTCATTGAGCCAACGGTAATAGTTGCGAAGGATCCAAAGTACACTACGATGTGTGATGAACTTTTCGGACCTGTAGTAACTATCTATGTTTATGAAGATAACGCTTGGGAAGAAACCTTACACCTTGTTGATGAAACAGGTGATTACGCGCTTACAGGAGCAGTTTTAAGCGAAGATCGTTATGCTTTGGAGCAAGCGATAAAGATTCTTGAAAACGCAGCTGGAAACTTCTATGTGAATGACAAGCCAACAGGGGCTGTTGTAGGACAACAACCATTTGGTGGCGCAAGAAATAGTGGAACAAACGATAAAGCTGGTAGTAAGCTTAATTTGTATCGCTGGATTTCTCCTAGAATGATCAAAGAGACTTTTGTAACACCAACGGATTATCGTTATCCATTTTTAGGGTAACCTAATTTGTTTCTGAAATTAATAAAAAAACCCAAAACGAAGATGTTTTGGGTTTTTTTATTGTTGTACTGGTTAACTTTTTATTCGAAAGCTTTGTCTTCGTTTACATGTGCATGCTGAGAGTTTTTTGCAGCGTTGTCATCACCAACCAACATTGCAACAAGCATTAAATTATCATTTACATAATCTGATGGAATCGTTGCCGTAAAATTCTGCGTGAACGTTCCGTAAGCACCCGTGGCTGCAACAGGATCTCCAAATAAGCCAGATAGAGATTGTCTTAGTACTTCGTTGTGCACAAAATCAGGAATAGGATTCCCCATTTGGTAATATGGACTTGATGGATCATCATTATAATAATTCACTTGATCATAAATAATCCCACTTTCCACTAGGTACAAAACTAATTTATCTCCCGTGACGGAACCGTTCTCGAAAAGAACTTTAACTTCTACCGTTAGATTATCACCAGATATTTGAGAACTAATAGCAATGGACGCATCTGTATCTTCTCCTGCAATTGCAGTTACCTCACCAATAGCATAAGGGGAGCTCCACGAAGTAGTTCTGTTAATTCTAGCAGCTGGAAGTCCGTCAACACCAAATTCATCCTTTAACACCTGTACTTCTGGAAAATGATATGGATCAGGGAAGCTTCCTGATGTTTGATGAATAGCTACTACCGTAATATCATCGGTAGCATCGGCAGCATCTTCAATAGCAGCAGCAACAGCTGGGCAATAGCCGCACCATGCTCCAGTATAATCTTCAAGCACTACTTTTCGTTTTGGAATAAATATTTCAAATTCTTTTGTTTCTGTGGTTTGCGTATCACCTCCTACTTCGTATGTTGCATACACTTCATGTGAAGATTCAGTAGCAGAACTATACGTATTTCCAGAAATAACTGAGCCATCTACATATATAGTAGCTTCATTTGTGGTATCCATTCCATCTGCGTTCACCAAGGTAAAGGTTATGGTTTGGTTCGGAAGTGCTTTTTCGTTATCCAATAACAAGGTGCGCTGATCTGCATTAACCACATCAAAGGTTAGGTTATTACTGTTAATCCCTGCAAAGGAAGCATATACTTGGAAGGAACCCTCCATGTCAAATGTATATGAGCTTCCAGATATTTCCGAGCCATCTACAAAAAAGATGGCTTGGTTATTGTAATTTACTTCGTCGTCTCCAGTAACCGTAAAGCTTACCAATTCATCAACCACTAAAATAGCGTCTGATGAATCACTAGTCAAGATTAAACTTGCAATGTTTACGAGAGGCACATTTTCTTCAGTTTTACTGCAAGAAAAGATTCCAACAAAGGAAAAAACAAGGATTAGAATTAAAAAATTATTGAATGTCGTTTTCATGGCGTTTTATTTGAATTACAAAAATACTTGTTTTTTAGCATAGTATTTCTATAGGATAATAGAAGTTGGAATATAAGATTATTAATTTATTTTCTGAAATATATTACCTAATATTGCCTAACTAATACTAAAATCCCACTGTCTAAAATGAAAACTTTTATTCCTATTTTCTGCGTGTTTTTAAGTCTTACATCGTTTGCTCAAAACGAAATTCCAAATATTGATCTCACAACTACCGAAGGCGAAACTACAACCTTGCAACAAGAAGTCATTGAAGATGGTGTTACTATTGTATCCTTATGGGCTACATGGTGCGTACCTTGTTTAAAAGAACTTGATGCCATTAGTGAAGTATGGGACGAGTGGCAGGAAAAAGCCAATGTAAAACTTATTGCTGTTTCTGTAGATGATAGTAGAACAGTAAAACGAGTTAAGCCTTTAATTAATGGAAAAGGTTGGGATTATCAAATTCTTTTAGACACCAACAACGACCTTAAAAGAGCCTTAAGTGCCTCTACTGTGCCATTGACGCTTTTAATAAAGGACAACAAGATTGTTTATAAGCATTCAGGATATTCAAGTGGAGCCGAGTTTGAGCTTTTCGATAAAATTATGGAACTCGCAGACTAATTCCTTTACCAATAAACCAACCCTTCAGAAATGAAAAAAATTATACTAATAGCTACTATTTTGTGTAGCACATTGACTATTGCTCAAGAGAACGGAAACTTCTTTGGAGGACTTGAGTCTAATTCGCAATGGCTTTTAGCCGACGATGGAATCAATTTCCCGAGTGGAAATGAATTGGAACTAGGCCAATTTAGATCTAACAATTACCTTCAACTTAACTATAATTTAGGAAAATTCACTGCCGGAATTCAGTATGAAACCTACTTGCCAACCGCATTATTAGGATATTCTGATGTATATGATAATGGAAATGACGTGGGAACCTATTACATTAATTATAAGGATGATAAAATGGACATCACAGGAGGATACTTCTATGAGCAGTTTGGTAGCGGACTTATTTTACGTTCTTGGGAAGACAGACAGCTTGGCGTTAACAACGCTCTAAAAGGCGTGCGAATGAAATTCGCGCCTTTAGCGTATTTAGACCTTACTGCAGTTTATGGGCAACAACGAAATGGCTTTGAGGTTTCAGCAGGAAACATGCAAGGGGCTGATGCAAACATTGATTTAAGTAAAGCGCTTAAACTAGAAAAGGTTGACATCAAAATGGGAGCATCTTATGTTGGACGTTACCAAGATCGCGGAACCAATGACACGATTCCAAGTACGGTGAATGCCTATGGTGGTCGTTTAGACTTTGTAGTTGGAAATTTCTTCGGCGGAATTGAAGCTATCACAAAAGATCCTGATGCGGTAGCAAATGAAGGCCAATTAGTCTCTAATAAACTCTATGACGGTACAGCTTTGCTTATAAATGCCGGATACACACAAAAAGGTCTGGGATTAAATGCAACTTTTAGAAGGTTAGAAAATTTCAGTTTCTATAGTGACCGTCTTGCGGAAGGAAATACGTTTAACCAACAAGTTGTGAACTATGTTCCGGCACTGACTAAACAACAAGACTATTTGCTCACAAATATCTACGTGTACAATGCGCAACCACGTATCGTGATCGAAACATTTGATCAGCACGTGGGCGAAGTGGGAACACAAGTAGATTTATACTACAGCCTTAAGAAGAAAACAGCACTTGGTGGCAAGTACGGAACCAAGATAGCAGTTAACTTTTCTTACTGGGCTGGTTTAGACGCTGAATATAATATTCCTAATCGATGGTACGAGGCTAAATTTATTGGTTCTGGTCCACGATTTTTTAGGGATTTCAGCCTTGAGATCAAAAAGAAACTGTCCTCTAAATTGAACACCGTTCTTACATTCCAAGATCTCATTATAGACAAAGGTGTTTCTCTTGGAGGACCTATAGGCGTCCAGGGTGATATAAAAGCCAAAATTGGTGTGATTGAAGGAACCTACAGAATTAAAGGCAGTGAGTCTATTCGTGTAGTTGCACAACACTTATGGAGCGAGCAAGACAGAAAGAACTGGGCTGCTGGCGTTGTTGAATATAACTTTAATTCCAGGCTAGGTGTTTATATAGCCGACGCCTTCAATTACGGCGGCGAAGGGAAGCTTCATTACTACAATGCCGGCGGAAGCTATTCAAAAGGAAATACGCGCTTAGGAGTTAACTATGGACGTCAACGTGGCGGATTAATTTGCGTAGGTGGTGTTTGTAGGTTTGTACCAGAGAATACTGGTCTGAGTGCCAATCTGGTCGTGTCCTTCTAATAAACTTAAATAATAGTAAAAGAAAAAGCCCGGCTTTACAGTCGGGCTTTTTTTCTTTAATAACAAAAACGCTACTTCACCAATACTTTGGTTACTTGAGAAATACCTTTGTTGTTTGTGAAATGCAATAAATACATTTGAGCACTCAAATTAGACATATTGATAGTCTGCTGACCAACTTCTAAATTAAAATTCTGAACAATCCGACCGTTTAAATCGTAAATAGCTAATGCGATATCTTCTTGCAAATTAACCGTAAGTGATCCATCAATAACCGTTGAAGACAATGCGATATCTAAGGTGTTTTCATTAACGCCTAAAAGTGGATTGTAAACATATGTAAAGGTTAGACTATTTCCAATATCATTACCTGCACCATCTGTTTCGAAAAACCTAAAGACATACTGAAGCACTTCTTCTCCAGATCCTAGAGCGTAGTTATAAAAATGGTTTCCAGGGCCCGTAGTCATACCAGCATCAATTGCAACAAAATCAGAACCTCCGGGGTAAAACTGTCCAACACTAATTCCAGTATAACATAAACCGTAGCATAGTTCAAATTCAGAACCGTCTGCATTCAGCGCGCTAACAAATTCAATTTTTGTATTTATTGTTGATGCACCCGTATTTGTAACGTAAAAGTCCATAGAGGCTTCAGGTGTACCCGAAACTGTAAAAACAATTGCATCACCATCGTTGATTAGGTTGCCATCTCCATCTTCTACCGTGTACTGCGTCTGTGCCATCATTCCAGCTGTGGCAAAAAATAAGCTTAAAAAAAGTAATTTAAGTTTCATAATATATAATTTTGTTGTTCGTTTCACCAAAAGTATAAAAACTAACGCAAAGTCTAGTAGCCGTTTGTAAGATTTTAAAAAAAACAGCTTCAAACGCTACTCAACATCCTAATAAACAAAATTACTTGCAAAAGCAACTAAAACAATTCAGGTAACCCAAGCTTAGGCACATCCTTTATAGGGCTTATAGGGTATTGTTTATTTCCAATAAATTTCTCTAACATAAAAAAAAAGACTATATTTAAAGCATATAAATTAATCAAAAACAAAAAAAATGTTGAAAAAGTTACGTACTAGCCTTTTGCTTATGTTATTTGCAATATCCGGATTTGCGCAAACCATCGTAAGTACGAGCCCTGAAAACAGAAAAGTCATTCTAGAGGAATTTACTGGAATTCACTGTACTTATTGCCCTCAAGGACATGCTATAGCACAAGCTATACAAGATGCTAATCCAGGAAATGTATTTCTTGTTAACATTCACCAAGGGAGTTATGCAGTCCCTAGTGGTAGTGAACCAGATTTCCGAACTCCATGGGGAAATGCAATAGCAGGACAATCAAACCTAGCAGGATATCCAGCAGGAACAGTTAACCGTCAAGTTTTCCCTGGACAAGGGCAAAACTCTGGATCTACAGCCATGAGTAGAAACTATTGGGGAAGTGCTTCTAACACTATTCTGGGAGACCCATCATACGTAAATGTTGGTGTTGAGGCGGTTATTGATATTAACACAAATGAACTTACCGTGCATGTTGAAGGTTATTATACTGGAAACAGCCCAGAATCATCAAACCTCTTAAACGTAGCCCTTTTACAGAATAACACCTTAGGACCGCAAACAGGTGGAGGTATGGGTAATAACTATGTGCACCAGCACAGATTGGTTGACTTGTTAACTGGTCAATGGGGAATAACGATTCCAACTACTACTGCATCAACTTTTGTTGACGAGACATTTACCTATACATTACCACCAAACTATAACGGTGTTGACATGCAGTTAGCTGATATGGAAGTTGTGGCTTTTATTTCTGAAACACAACAAAAAATCCCTAGTGGATCTGGCGCATACCCATCCTATGATGGTCTTGTGCATGCTAATGACGCAAACCTAAAATATATTGAACCAATTGGAGAGCAATGTGAAGATGTTGAAGTTGTTGCAACAATTGTTATTGAAAACTTAGGAATGAATACTATTACTTCGCTAGAGATTTCTTACGATATTAATGGTGGAACTACTGAAACTTACAACTGGACAGGTAACCTAACTTCATTACATCAAGAGACAATTGAATTGCCAGGTATTACTTATAGTGCCTTAGCTACCAATACAATAAACGTTACTATTCCTAATGATGATGAAAACGCTAACAATAGCCTTAACTCTGATTTTGATCGAGCTGTTTCAGCCGCTGGAAACCTAGTGCTTACGTTAGAAGTAGATAATCAAGGTTCTCAAGTGCGTTGGAATATTCGTGACTCTAATTTATTGCTACTCTATACTGGAGGACCTTATCCAAATAATACAACGGTTGAAGAAGAAATTAATTTAAACGCAACAGACTGCTACCTGTTCACTTATACTGATATTGGTGGTAACGGTGGTGGTTCAGTTAACTTAACTGACATCAACGCTGTTGAGGTTTTTAACGAGAGCGGCAACTACGGCCCAGGCTTTGTTGTTAATTTCCAGGCAGAGGAAGGAATCTTAGGCATTAATGACGCTACTTTAGAAGATGTTGTTATTTACCCTAATCCAGCAAAGAATGTTTTAAACATTATAAATGCCGAAAATGCTTCAATCGAAGTATTTAATATTCTTGGACAAGCTATTTATAACAAATCAAACATTGATTTACATGAGCAAGTAAATGTATCGAACTTGACTTCGGGAGCTTACTTTGTGAAAATTACTGATGGTACTTCAGTGAAAACTGATAAATTTATCATCAATAGATAAACAAACCTAACGCAGTTAAAAACCTCTGGAAGTTTTCTTTCAGAGGTTTTTTTATGTTTTATTCTGAAAGGACTATTTACCACGATATTTCAGAGGCAGATGAACAATACTTTTCGTCTCAAAAAAGTCCTCCTTAAAATAATCTTGAAGTGTATAGACAGTAGCCTTTGGAAAATTGGAAAGCTCTTCAGAAAGATCCCCTCCCTTTAAATATAAGATACCATTCTTAAGTTCATGCTTGCTTTTTTTTGCAATCCTGCCCTTCACCCAAAACACAAAAGTTTCCATTTGGGCAACGGCCCTACTTACTATAAAATCGTATTCACCTCCTATGCTCTCAACTCTCGCGTTACTAGCCTTCACATTCTTCAATTCTAATCCTTGAACCACCTCTTCCACTACTTTGATCTTCTTCCCAATACTATCAACGAGATGAAATTGGACTTCAGGAAATAAAATAGCCAGCGGAATTCCTGGAAAACCACCTCCAGTACCGACGTCTAGGATACGTGATCCATCCTCAAAAGATTGAACTCGTGCAATCCCTAACGAATGCAATACATGTCTCAAATACAGCTCATCAATATCCTTTCTTGAAACCACATTAATCTTCAAATTCCAATCCTTATATAGGCTGGCTAAGGCCTCAAATTGAGCAACTTGAGTAGGTGTTAGGTTTTTAAAATAGTGGTTTATTAGCTCCATAATTACAATTGAATGGCAAAAGTAGCGCTTCTTTCATAATTTTATAATAATGTGAGCAACGATTTGCCCTAAGATGCGTATTTTTGCTTTTTTAAGATTTAACGGGACTCCCTAAAAACTATAAACCGTGCAAACAAAACAAATCACTTTTTCTCGCGTAGATTCTGCAAATTTTTTCAGAACATTAAACAAGCGTGTAAATAGCTATTTTAAAGATAACAGCCTCTCCAAAAATGGCAATTGGAGATTGCATCTTAAAACGGCAGTTATGTTCTCACTGTTTCTCGCTCCTTATTTTTTACTATTAACACTTAACTTCCCATGGTGGGCGCAACTTTTATGCACATTGGTTATGGGTTTTGGAATGGCTGGCGTTGGAATGAACGTTATGCACGACGCTAACCACGGCGCCTATTCTTCTAAAAATTGGATTAATAAAATAATGGGAGGAAGTATGTATATACTTGCTGGAAATGTATACAATTGGCAAGTACAACACAATGTACTTCATCACACATACACGAACATCCATGGTCATGATGAAGATCTAGAAGCGGGGCGTATACTTCGTTTTTCGAAACATGCAGAATGGAACAAATTACATAAGTTTCAACATTACTATAGCGTCTTTTTATATGGGCTACTAACGTTCAACTGGGCATTGACTACAGATTTTCAACAGACCAAAAGATATTTGGCGAGAA
>JBLHGH010000055.1:0-10357 GCA_047615425.1 Candidatus Latescibacterota bacterium | reverse complement strand
CAAAAATAGATGCTAGAAAAAGCGAGAAATAATATTTCCGAAATTTTAAAGTATTATCTTTGCAGCGCACAAGGGTTTCTTGTGCGTTATTTGTTTAATAAAGTTCTTTTACTATATGCTTACACGTAGACATATTCGAATCAAGGTGTTACAATCCACCTACGCTTTTAATCAAAGTGAGCTTCAAGATCTGGATAAACAAGAGAAGTTTTTGCTGTATAGCATGAACCAGATGCAAGATTTGTATGTGTTACTATTACAATTACTTGTTGCATTAAGAGATCATGCGGAAAGTCATTCCAAAATTTCATCTCAAAAACATTTAGCTACTGCCGAAGAAAAGAATCCTAGTAGAAATTTCTTGGATAATCGTGTGCTTGCTGGTATTGCTGACAATTCGCAATTGCAAGAATTGGTAAAAAATAAAAAGCTGAATTATTGGGAAGTGGACAATGAATATATTGCCGTAATCTTTAATGCGCTTCGTGAACAGGACTGGTATGCCGAATTTCTTTCCGAAAAGGAAACATCCTTCAAAATGGATAGCCACTTTGTATCGAGATTGTATAAGGAAGTAATTGCGCCAAACGATAAATTATACGAGTATCTAGAAGATAGAAGACTCACCTGGTTAGACGATTTTCCAATTGTCAACACAGCGATGATGAAATCATTGGCTAAGCTTTCAGAAAAAAATATTTCCTTAGCAATTGTTCCAGATTTATATAAGAACGAGGAAGATAAAGATTACGCCTTGAAATTACTTCGGAAGGTAATATTGACGGATTCGGTTTTAGATGCGGAAATTGATGGAAAGACGCCAAACTGGGATAAAGATAGAATCGCAGATATAGATATGATTATCCTGAAAATGGGTATTGCTGAATTTTTACACTTTCCTTCAATTCCTGTTCGCGCAACTATTAACGAATATCTTGAAATTGCCAAAGAATACTCAACACCAAAGAGTAGCATCTTTATCAATGGGATTCTAGATAAACTTGTGAAAGATTATTCGGCTTCTGATAAATTGAATAAAATTGGTCGTGGTCTTCAATAAAATCAAAAAATTGAGTATTTTAGCCCTTCTTTAAACTTAAAATTTTTATACTATGAAAAAATCATTTTTAATTGTAGCTGTACTTTCAGTATTTGCTTTTACTTCTTGTAAAGAAAATGCTGCAGATAAAGTAAACGAAGAAAACGTAGCAGCTGCTACTGATCGTGATGCAAAAAGCACTGAATTTCCAGTAATGGCTTTCGCTGAGACATCATTTGACTTCGGAACTATCGATCAAGGAACTGCTGTTGAGCACATTTTTCAATTTACAAACACAGGAAATGCACCTCTAGTAATTGTAGATGCAAAAAGTAGTTGTGGATGTACAGTGCCAGAATATACGAAGGCTCCTGTAGCTGCTGGTGAAACTGGTGAGCTTTTAGTGAAATTCAACGGAAGTGGTAAAAACCAAGTAAGCAAAACAGTTACTGTAACTGCAAACACTGCTTCTGGTAAAGAAACTATCCAGATAAAGGCATTTGTAAATCCTAAAGAAGGTGCTCCTAGTAGTCCAATTCAGGTTACTCAATAATACTAAACGTTTAGCATATCTTTTATGGATCAGATTCAAGGCTTTTTACCTATAATCTTGTTGTTTTTTGTGATGTATCTCTTTTTGATACGTCCGCAGATGAAACGCCAAAAACAAGAAAAGACTTTTGCCAAGGAAATTAAAAATGGAGACAAGATCGTCACTAAAAGTGGCCTTCATGGAAAAGTTTTAAATCTCAATGACGATGGTACGTGTATCATCGAAACAGGTGCCGGCAAAATGAAATTTGAGCGTTCGGCTTTATCTATGGAGATGAGCAAGAAACTAAATACTCCTGCAAAGTAGTATTCGATTTTTATAAAATCAAAAGCCTTCCAAGTTGGAAGGCTTTTTTTGTTTTTCGAGTGAAGCTCGGAATGACAATACGGAATGAATTTTAACATGACAAAATAGAACATCCAAAGCGCTGTCACTCTGAACTTGATTCAGCGTCCAGATGGCGGTTGTTCATCCATTAATGTTTTGTTGATTAGGGCGTTCCCGTGTCTGAGACACGGTTAGGCTTTCAGTGTTACACGGTAACTTGCGTCAATCCTTAACGCATAACCACCGCGCCCTTTGGGCGCCCCCTCCTTGAAAGGAAGGGGTGTTTTAAGTGCCTTTAGTAAAAAGGTGCTCCCTTTTTTAAGAGGAGCTGCCAAAGGCTGATGGCTTACTTTCTAAAACGGCCACAATTGCACCAGGCTATATCATACTGAGCCTGTAGACGTGTTGGTCGAGAGACGAGATATGACTATAAATTCTATTAAAAAAGATCTAAAGATTAATCTCGCTGAGCCACAAGCTGCGTGATGTTTACTATAACCTCAATCGCTTTTAGCATACTCTCAACAGGAACATATTCATAACGCCCATGGAAATTATGTCCGCCAGCAAAGATGTTCGGGCAGGGTAAGCCCATAAAACTCAATTGGGATCCATCGGTCCCACCGCGAATGGGTTTAATTAACGGAGTGATTCCAGCCTGTTTCATCGCTTGTTCGGCAACGTCAACAATATGCATTACTGGTTCAATCTTTTCGCACATATTAAAATACTGGTCTTTGATTTCTACCGAAATGCGATCTGCACCATATTGTGTATTTAAGTCCGATGCTAGTTTTAGCATCACCTCTTTTCGTGCTTCAAAATGCGCTTTATCATGATCTCTAATGATGTATTGCATCTTCGTTCCATCCACTTCGCCATTCACACTATGCAAGTGAAAAAAGCCTTGTCTGTCTTCCGTGTGCTCTGGTGTTTCTAGTCGTGGCAATAAGTTGATAAAATCTGTTGCGATATACATGCTATTCACCATTTTATCTTTTGCATAACCGGGATGTACGATTTTCCCTTTGATCGTCACCACAGCGCCTGCCGCGTTAAAATTTTCATATTCTAATTCGCCAATCTGACTCCCATCCATAGTATAGGCCCATTCGGCTCCAAACTTTTCGACATCAAATTTATGTGCGCCACGGCCAATTTCTTCATCGGGGGTAAAACCAACACGAATAGCTCCGTGCTTCAGTTCTGGATGCTGAATCAAATATTCCATAGCCGAAATAATTTCAGCAATACCGGCCTTATCATCTGCTCCTAGTAGTGTAGTTCCATCCGTCGTTATAAGTGTTTGTCCCTTGTATAGTAGTAGGTCATCAAAATCTGATGGAGATAACACAATATTTTGTTCTTTATTTAGCACAATGTCGCCACCATCATAATTTTCGATGATTTGTGGATTCACATCTTTTCCAGTAAAATCGGGTGTGGTGTCAAAGTGCGAAACAAAACCTATCGTTGGTACCGTATGGTCAACATTGCTTGGTAAGGTGGCCATTATGTATGCGTTATCATCAATTGTCACGTCTTGCATGCCAATTGCTGTTAATTCGTCAACCAGCATATTTGCTAAATCCCATTGTTTGGTTGTACTTGGTGTAGTATTGCTTTCTGGATCGCTCTCAGTATCTACGGTAACGTAGCTTATAAAGCGTTTTATAAGATGTTGTTTGTTAATCAAAATGGCTGATTTATAATTGATATTATTGCTGAATCAAAGTTACTGATAAAATTGTATTAATAGCAGATAGCGCAGTGTGGATAAAATTGACCATCCATGCAAGAATATTTATATTTTATCATACTCTTTTAATTTGTAAGACGAGTTACAATTATTCATGTTAGCTGCAATGAAGAATCATATTCATACTATTGGTAACCCATAATTCGTGCGTTCATGGCCTAATATTGTGAATAAATTAATACGATAATCAAATTCTGAAATCCAAACCGATTTGCTATTTTTGTCTCAGCTAGCAAAAACCTATGTACAAAGCACTTATTAGACCAATTCTATTTCTTTTCGACCCTGAGAAAGTACATTATTTTACCTTCTCTATGCTGCGTTTTCTGAACGCCTTAGGACTTGGTTTTATCTTCAGTGCCTTATATAGAGTAAAGGACAAGCGTTTGGAGCGACAACTTTTTGGGCTCACATTCCCAAACCCTGTTGGACTAGCGGCTGGATTTGATAAAGATGCTAAGCTTTATAATGAACTTTCCAAATGTGGTTTTGGTTTTATAGAAATTGGAACGGTTACGCCTAAGGGCCAGCCAGGAAATCCAAAGAAACGCCTCTTCCGACTCCAAAGCGACAAAGCCATTATCAATAGAATGGGATTCAATAATGGGGGAGTAGATGAGACTGTAGAGCGTCTTCGTAAGAATAAGCATGTATTAATTGGCGGAAATATTGGTAAGAATAAAGAAACCCCAAACGAGGAAGCGGTCAATGATTATATCCTTTGTTTTGAAGCCCTTTTTGGCGTTGTAGATTATTTTGTTGTCAATGTAAGTTCACCGAACACGCCTAACCTAAGAGCCCTTCAGGACAAGGGGCCACTCACTGCATTGTTGCAGACCCTTCAGGAAAAGAATAATGCAAAATCAAAGCGTAAACCGATATTGTTAAAAATAGCGCCAGACTTGACAGATGAGCAGTTGATGGATATTATAGATATCGTTTCAGAAACAAAAATAGACGGGGTGATTGCAACTAACACTACTATTTCCAGGGACGGTCTCACTTCAGAAAACAAAAATGAGGCAGGTGGAATGAGCGGAAAACCACTTCGAGAAAGAGCTACAGAGGTAATTCGGTTTTTAAGCGAAAAAAGTAACAAGGCGTTCCCGATTATTGGTGTTGGCGGAATTCATTCCGCAGCAGATGCTTTAGAAAAATTGGATGCAGGTGCGAGCCTAGTGCAACTCTATACCGGCTTTATTTATGAAGGCCCGCAACTAGTGAAAAATATCAACAATGCAATCTTAAAATCTTAATTTACCTGTCGTTTTCACTACATTTAAAATATGTTCGAGAACCTTTTATCTTTTTCTTTAGCCACCATTATTCTAGCATTATCTCCTGGGCCAGATAATATTTATGTGCTCACCCAGTCTTTGGCCAATGGGGTCAAAAGTGGCGTGGCAACCACTGCTGGACTCATTAGTGGTTGCGTTGTTCATACTACGTTACTAGCGTTTGGGGTTTCAGCACTTATTACTACTGCGGAAGGAGTTTTCTACGGAATTAAGGTGTTTGGAGCTGTCTATTTAATCTATTTAGCATACAGGGTCTACCGAAGTGACGCTAGCATACGTTTTTCTGAAAATGCCCCGAAAAAATCAAGCTTGGTTTTATTCAAGCAAGGGGTCATCATGAATCTGCTGAATCCGAAAGTGATGATATTCTTTCTGGCCTTTTTCCCTGCTTTTTTATGGAATGAAGATGCCGATACTGTAAGTCAGTTTTATATTTTAGGCCTAGTTTTTATGCTCGTTTCATTTATAGTTTTTAGCAGCATTGCCCTTCTTGCAGGAAGTATTTCAGGTTTTTTAATAAAGTATAATAGCATCGGACTAGTCTTAAAGTGGCTGCAAATTGTTGTCTTCTTGGGAATTGCCATTTACATATTGATTCCATAAGGCATATACCTTCATTTATCTCAAATCTTCAATCTTAATCGTATATTTGATATTGTGCAAAAAGTCAAAATCATAGAGTGCCCTAGAGATGCAATGCAAGGCATTAGGGATTGGATTCCTACTGAAAAAAAAGTACAGTATATCCAGTCTTTACTTCGCTGTGGATTTGATACAATCGATTTTGGAAGTTTTGTTTCTCCGAAGGCGATTCCACAGATGCAAGATACTGTTGAGGTGCTTGCGCAATTAGACTTATCACAGACGAAAAGCAAGTTGTTGGCTATTGTGGCAAATGTTCGCGGTGCAGAAGCTGCAGTGCTTCATCCCGAAATTCAGTATTTAGGATATCCGTTTTCTATTTCAGAAAATTTTCAAATGCGGAACACGCATAAAACTATTGATGAATCTATCGTGATTTTACAAAAGATTCTGGATCTCGCAGAAGCTAATGATAAAGAGGTTGTAACGTACTTATCTATGGGCTTTGGAAACCCTTATGGGGATCCATGGAATGTCGAAATTGTGGGCCAGTGGGCTGAAAAGCTTTCGGAGATGGGGGTTAAAATATTATCACTTAGTGATACCGTGGGAACATCAACACCAGAAATTATTGCGTATCTGTTTTCCAATTTAATTCCGAAGTACCCAAATATGGAATTTGGCGCACATCTTCATACAACACCAACAGAATGGCATGAAAAAATTGAGGCGGCCTATGAGGCAGGTTGTAGAAGATTTGACGGGGCAATCCAAGGGTTTGGAGGCTGTCCTATGGCAAAAGATGAGCTCACAGGGAATATGCCTACGGAAAAGATGCTAAGTTATTTTACTGCTAAAAAAGTTGAAAATAATATCAATCCAATGTCTTTTGAAAGCGCGCATAATGAAGCCACCAAAATATTTACCAAATATCACTAAGATGAAAAAAGCAATATACGGACTATTACTCTTACTTGTCTTCGGAGCATGTAATACGACGAAGCAGATTCCTACAGAAGCCAATAAAGACGAGGTTGTATTTAAGTTTATACAGCTTAATGATGTTTATGAAATTGCGCCATTAAGTGGAGGAAAATACGGAGGTATGGCACGTGTTGCACATGTGGTTGATTCTGTTAGAGCGATTGAGTCAAATACCTTTTTAGTTATGGCGGGTGATTTTTTGAACCCTTCCTTGTTGGGGAATTTGAAGGTGGATGGGGAAAGACTTCGAGGCAAGCACATGGTTGAGGTAATGAACGCGATGGATTTTGATTTGGTGACCTTTGGAAATCATGAATTCGATCTTGGGGTAGAAGATCTTCAAAAACGACTCAACGAATCTACTTTTGATTGGACTACGGCCAATGCCTATCAAGTCCTTGAAGATGGTAATAGCAGCTTCAATAAAATTATAGGAACCGATACGATTAGGATACCAGAAACGAAAATGTTGATGGTCAAAGAAAATGATTATGTACGTCTAAAAGTCGGTATTTTTGGCGTAATGATTGATTCAAATCCGGTGGACTATGTCTATTATAGCGACCATCAATTGGAAGCAAAAACTGCTTACTCTTCATTAAATAGCGCGGGTGCAGATGTTATTTTTGGCCTAACACATCTAAAAATAGAACAGGATAAAGCGCTTTTGGATATGCTTCCAAAGGTTCCCCTAATCATGGGTGGCCATGAGCACAATAGTATGTTGGTTCCAACAAAGACTGGCGTTGTAGCTAAGGCAGACGCCAATGCAAAGACTATTTATATTCACAGTTTTACATATAATAAGACCAACAAAAACTTAAAAATTGATTCACACTTGATGAGAATTGATGATAAGATTGTCTCCAAGCCAACTGTGAAAGCCATTGTAGATCGTTGGAATTTGGTGTTAGAGAATAAAATTAAGGAAGTGATTGAAGATCCTAATGAGGTTATTTATTACGCACAGACGCCATTGGACGGTACGGACAGTGCGAGTAGGGGAGTTCAAACCAATTTAGGAGCTATTATTACGCATGCGATGGCACTTTCGTTTGATGAGGTAGTGGACGCGGCAATTGTTAATGGTGGGTCCATTAGACTCGATGATATGCTTGCAGATGCTGTAACAAGCATTGATATTTTTAGAGTTTTGCCTTTTGGTGGAAATGTGGTCAAAGTTAAAATGACAGGTGCGTTGCTGATTGAGGTTTTAGACTTCGGAAAATCCAAAGAAGGAACCGGAGCCTATCTGCAGCGTTATAATTTAGATGAAAGTCCGTCAGGCGCCTGGCTTCTTGAGGGGAATCGGATAGATGCCAATAAAACATATTTGCTGGCAGTGAGCGATTTTCTGATGAAGGGTTACGATATCCCTTTTTTGACACCACAAAATATTGGAGTTTTGGACATTTTTGAATCAAAACCCACAGAGCCCGCAACGGATATAAGAAAAGCTGTAATTTTATATCTAAAATCTATTAAAAAGTAACGCATGAACAAAAAATTTAAGTATTTAGCTATACTTGGGTTATTAGCCTTTGTAGTTGTGCAATTTATAAGACCGGACAAAAATAGTGAAGGCTATGAAACGGTCATGACTTTTGAGAGTGAAACAAAACCTTCCAAACAATTAGCAGCAGTGCTTAAGGAAAATTGCTATGATTGCCATAGTGGACAAACGCGCTATCCATGGTATTCGGAGATTGCTCCAGCTTCTTACTGGTTAAGTGATCATATAAAAGATGGAAAAAAACACTTTAACGTTTCTGAATGGGAAGGCTATTCTTTAAAAAAGAAAGAGCATAAATTAGAAGAGCTTATAGAGATGGTTGAAGAAGGAGAAATGCCACTTGATTCCTATACATGGATTCATGGTTATCTTGAAGAAAATGATAAGGAATTGATGCTGCAATGGGCAAAAATGATCCGACTTCAATATGTAAATGAACTCGAAATGACTGCTAATTAATGGCCTGTCAAGTACTTATAATTTTTATTTAAATTTATTCTAAATAAGCTTGTGTAAACCATCATGTGTTTTTATTTTTGCACTGAATTATAATCACTATTTGTAATCAGTCTAAATAAAAAACAGTAATGAAACAACTTCTCACGCTTTCAATCATCGCTTTCTCTATAGGCCTAACCGCTCAAACTTCTCAAGATTCATTAACAAACCCTCAAACACTTCAGAATGCGGCACAGCGGATATTATCCGGGAATTATGGCAAGCAAGTAACTATTGGTGCGTATGGTGAAATGACTTACAATCAACCCGAAGCTGCCAATGGTGAATTGGACGTGCAAAGATTCGTTTTGCTTTTAGGTTATAAATTCAATGAGAAAACGCAGTTCGTTTCGGAAATCGAATTAGAACATGTGGAGGAAGTGTTTGTTGAACAAGCTTTTATTAACTATTCAGTTGCAGATAATGTAAGTCTTCGTGGTGGATTGATGCTGGTTCCTATGGGAATTGTAAATGAGTATCATGAGCCAACAACCTATAACGGAACAGAACGTCCTGCAGTAGATAACGTAATTGTTCCTACTACATGGAGAGAGTTAGGTGTGGGTGTGACTGGGAGATTTCCAGATGCGTCAATAAGTTATCAAGCGTATGTGTTTAATGGTTTTGCATCTACACAAGCTGATGGAGAAGGAGGAGTTTCGGGTGCGCTTAAAGGAAGTAACGGACTCCGTGGTGGACGCCAAAAGGGAATTAAATCTACGGTAGATTCTCCAACGTTTTCTGCCAAAGTAGATTATTATGGCTTGCCTGGGTTGCGTTTTGGGCTGTCAGGTTACTTTGGAAAGACACAGGCCGCAGACGATGTAGAAGAAATTGATGGTGCCAATATAGGCATTGCAATGGTTGGCCTTGATGCGCGTTATGCCTTTCAAAGGTTCGCCGCGCGTGGTCAGTTTATTTACGCTTCGCTCAGTGATACTGAAGAATATAACAATCTTACCGGTAGGGATTTAGGAAGTGCTTTACAGGGATATTATATCGAAGGATCATACAACCTATTACCTTTGAGCAAGGCACAGCGTTTATTTGCTTTTGTGCGCTATGAAAATTATAATACCCATGCAGCAACCGAAGGTGGGCTTGTACAAAATGATGCCTATAACAGAACTGATATAACAGCAGGACTTAGTTATCATATTGCTCCCGGAGTTGTGGTAAAAGGGGATTACCAAATTCGAGATAATAAAGTTGAAAATGGCGAAGTTGCTAATAGATTAAACTTCGGGATAGGCGTTTGGTTCTAAACTGAGTATAACGTAGAAAAATGTTTAATTCGTTTGTTAATTTGAATACCTTTGACCATGTTTAAAAAGTTACTTCTAGTTTGTATCAGTTGTTTTTTCTGCATGGCCTTTTTTGTGCCAGAAAAGATTTCAAAAAAAGCGGACAAAGTGATTGCGAAGTTTTACAAAACAGCCGACTTCTCGAAAGAGGTACTGGTTATTTCAGAAAATTTCAATGCTGAAACGGTTGCAGATTTTTCCAAAGAAAATCTCTTTAAAATTACTTCCGAAGGAAAGCATATTGGCTACGGTTATATAGGTAATGCGCCGAGTAAAACCGCTACTTTTGACTATCTTATTTTGTTTGACATAAACTTTATTATCACGAAAAGTAAAGTGCTTATTTACCGTGAAGAATACGGAGGCGAAATTGGCAGTAAGCGCTGGTTAAGACAGTTTACGGGGGCATCATTTGAAAAACAATTTACGTATAATCAGGATATTATTCCAATCAGCGGGGCTACAATTTCCGTACAATCTATGACGCGTTCAATGAATAG
>JBLHGH010000054.1:0-10444 GCA_047615425.1 Candidatus Latescibacterota bacterium | reverse complement strand
CACCAAAATTTAATATTAGTGACTTAAAAGAAAACTGGAAGGGCAATAAATACGTTAAGAAGAATATTTCCCCAAATGTTATTATTGAAGGTATTCTTATGCTTTACTTTGGTTTCGGAATGTATAGCGCATTTATTGTGGGTGACCAAGGTGGTGATTTTGGACTATTTCCTTTTCACCTTATGCTATTTATAGGCTTTGGATTTGTTTTCTTTAAGAGTATTACATCCAGGGTTTAATCAAACTAAGTTTTCAGAAGCAATTTATCCCTTGCTCTTTTCAAAAAACGCAGTAACTTCCCAAAGAATGTAATTAATGTATTCTTTTAATTAACCAAACAAGAGCAGCATACTGTGAGGCTACTATTCTTTTCCCTTTTATTTAGTTTAGGGTCTTTCATTTGTATCGGGCAGGAAAAATCTGATGATGCCTATTACAGTGAGTTAGTAAAAAATAGGCTCGAATTTCAAATGGATAATGATTTTCCATTTGCTACGGACCGCTATTATACCACGGGTAGTTTTATTTCCTATCGCCGACTCTTGAAAAACAAAAACTGCGATGCCTGTCAAGAACAGGCAAGTGTTTCTTTCCAGCATGTTTTCTTCACGCCAACAGAAAGAGAGAGCGATGACGTAACTAAATTTGATAGGCCTTATGCCGGGTTCCTTGGCCTCACAGGAACATATACGATTGTAAGCGAAAGCAACCTAATAGACCTTAGTGTTCAGGTGGGCGTAACTGGTAAAATTTCAGGCGCTGAAGGTTTCCAAAATTTATTTCATAGCTCTGGCGGGATTGGTCGGGTTGTTTCATGGACGGATCAGATTTCAAATGCTCCCCATTTAAACTTCAATACCAAATACGTTAAAGAATGGAAAATTTTGAATAACCCATTGGGACTCCATATTGCTTACAGTCCGGAGTTCGCAATTGGAACAAAGGATGTGTTTTTTAAGCAGTATTTAGCTCTTTACCTAGGAAAACGAAACCCTATGGTTGCTAGTTCGGCATATAACCAATTAGGCGAATTCACAAATGAACTTTTTATAGACCTGCACGTGAGCCACAGCTATGTTGCACATAACGCGACCCTTGAAGGAAGCCTTGTAGGCAAAGAATCCCCGTTTGTCTTAGCGCCAAGAGCGAATGTTTGGCAGGTGGGGGCGTCTCTCTATCACAGACGTGGTCAAAATGATTTTAAAGTGGGTGTGACTTATGAAACTCCAGAAACAGAAAATGCCGAGAAACATATGTACCTCGGCATTACCTATTCAAGAAGTTTTTAGACCTAAAAGGTTATATCAAATTCTAAAATTTCACCCTTTCTATCTACTGTAACCATCGTTGACTGCCCTTCTTCAAATGTAGCTAACGCCCTCATATAACCCATCATATCATTGGTATTTAGATCGCCTAATTTTATAACAACATCCCCTTTGATCAAACCAGCTTTCTGCGCTGGCTTATCCTCACTCACACCATCTATACGCATCCCCTTTCCGCTATAAAGGTAATCTGGAACTACACCCAAGGCTACCTTAAACGCTGGCACTTCCTCACTCTCATTTTTCGTTTTCCTAAAGGGTAGTTTTCCCGCATCATCCAAATCAGTTACCACATTTAAGATATAAGCCGAAATCTTCTCCATGCCTTTATAGTTTAACTTTTCGGCATCATCCGTTGGCTTGTGATAATCGGCATGCTGGCCAGTGAAAAAGTGAAGGACCGGAATATCTGCCAAATAAAAAGAGGTGTGATCACTTGGACCAATACCACTATCATGCTCAGCAATATTTAAACCTTGGTCATTATTTGCAAACAAGGTTTGTTTAAAAATAGACGATGTTCCTACACCATAAACAGCAACGGTATTTTCTTCGTTTAATCTTCCAACCATATCCATATTAACCATGTATGAAACAGCATCCTTATCAATGGTTGGGTTTTTTACGAAGAAGTTAGACCCCAGCAAGCCCATCTCTTCGCCAGAAAAAGCAATGAAAAGAAAGTTGTTCTTACTTTCGGCATGGTTCAATGCTTCGGCTAGTTTTAGCATTACGGCTACACCACTCGCATTATCATCTGCCCCGTTATGGACTGCCGCTTCTTCTCTATCCAATGAGCCTTCGCCTCCCATGCCTAAATGATCATAGTGTGCACCAATAACAACAGTATTGTCACCGGCATTATCAATATAACCAATAACATTAGTCCCCGTTAAGGTGCTATCGGTAATCGTCTGCGTGTATTCAGATTGCTCATGTGGGTTTGAGCTTTGTTTAAAACTAAACGTCTGGGTAAAGGCCCCTGAAGCTCCTTTCGGGCTTAAACCAATTTCAGAGAATCGCTTTTCAATATAAGCGGCAGCTTGAAGTTCACCTTCAGTTCCTGTTTGTCTTCCCTTTAAATTATCATCAGCAAGAAAGGTAACATCCTGCTCCATGCTTACTGCTTCTTTAGGCGTTTCCGCACATGAAACAGTAATGAGTAGAATAAATAGTATTAGAATAGAACGCATATCATTATTTTTGTGCAAAATCACTTTTATATATGAGACTTTTAGTATCCCTTTTTGCCCTTTGCATATTATTTTCCTGCAAAGATAAATCTACTGTAGAAGAAACCCCAACTTTAGAAAAAGAAAATACAACTCCTACCGAACAGCTAATAATAGATATGGCTACAAATGATAGCCTAATTTTCCCAGAAGAGAAACATTTTAAAGCAATCAAGCAAATCACTTTTGGAGGTGACAATGCAGAAGCATACTGGAGTTTTGACGATAAGCAAATAGTATTTCAGTCAAACTATAAGGAATGGGGCATGGAATGTGACCAAATGTTTTTGATGAATGTTAATGAGACCTTCCGCAATAGCAAACCACCAATGATTAGCACAGGTATGGGAAGAACCACCTGCGCATACTTCTTACCAGATAACAAGCATTTTGTTTATGGATCTACACATTTAGTTGATAAAGCCTGTCCAGAAGTTCCACTTCGGAAAAATGGAAATTACGTCTGGCCTGTCTATGACAGCTTTGATATTTTTGTGTCAGATTTAGAAGGAAATATCACAGGGCAACTAACAACAGAACCTGGTTATGACGCAGAGGCAACAGTATCTCCTCAAGGTGATAAAATTGTTTTCACTTCGATGCGCAGTGGCGATTTAGAGCTGTACACCATGAATTTAGACGGAAGTGATGTTAAACAAATCACAGACGAATTAGGCTACGACGGAGGCGCTTTCTTCTCACCAGACGGAACCAAGCTTATTTTTAGATCTTCTCGCCCAAAAACGGTAGACGAAGTTGCAAAATACAAAGGCTTGTTAGCCGATGGCTTAGTGGAACCTACCGAAATGGAATTATATATCTGTAATGCGGATGGCTCTGATTTGAAACAGTTAACGAACCTAGGAAACGCCAACTGGAGTCCGTTTTTTACGCCAGACGGGAAGAAAATACTCTTCAGTAGTAATTTTGAAGCCGAACGTGGCTTTCCATTTAATTTGTACTTAATTGATCTTGACGGAAAGAATTTAGAACGTGTAACACACGGCGAAACCTTTGATGCTTTCCCAGTATTTTCCAATGACGGTCGGTATTTAGCTTTCTCGTCCAACCGAAACAATGGCGGCGGCAGAGACACTAACTTATTTATTGTTGAATGGCAAGATTGATTAATACATGTTTAGCTACGTAAAATCCCATCGGCTCCCTTTACTCTTTGCTGCCTTTTGCTGCATACTGTACTGGAGTTTTGGTTTCGATTTACTCCGTAGCGATTTTGTTAAATTAATATCACTTTACAGCGCACTTTTTGGCTTCACCTATTGGCTCATTAAAAGCTCTGGTTGGAATTTCTGGCTCCTTGCCGGGATGGGCATTGTTTTTAGGCTGATTCTATTCCCTTCAATTCCGAACTTATCACAGGATTTCTATCGTTTTTTATGGGATGGAAGGCTGCTCGTTCAAGGAATCAATCCCTATCTAATAACCCCTGAAGCATATCTTTCCGCAGGGAATCAAGTTGTTCCCCAAGCCCATGAGCTATATGATGGTATGGGCGCCTTGAATGGCAGTCATTACAGTAATTATCCGCCGACAAATCAGCTCATTTTTACTATTGCTTCTGTTTTCACTAAAAATTCAATAATTGGTTCTGTCATCGTTTTCAAAGTAATGATGCTGGTTGCCGATCTCGGTATTTTATACTTCGGAAGGAAACTACTCTTAAAACTGAAACTTCCAGCGAATAAGATCTTTTGGTACTTCTTAAACCCGTTTGTCATCATTGAAATGACAGGCAACTTGCATTGCGAAGGTATCATGCTATTCTTTTTGCTTTGGGCCTTGTATCTGCTCTTCGAAAAAAAATGGGTTTGGGCAGCGGTGATTTTGGGAATCTCCATTTCAGTTAAATTACTGCCGCTGTTATTCTTGCCTGTATTTTATAGTTGGTTTGTGAAAAAATGGCGTCTGGGCAAAGGCTTTTGGACTTTGAAAAAGTTTGGTTGGATCGCCTTAGGAACAACAGTCTTAACGTTCACTCCGTTTTTATCTTCAGGGTTTATTTCGAATTTTTTAGCCACCATCGGACTCTGGTTTCAAACTTTCGAATTTAATGCCAGTGTCTACTATATCATTCGATGGATTGGTTTCGAAACTGTTGGTTGGAATATCATTGAAACCGCTGGCAAAGTCTTACCGCTTGTAATTGTAGTCAGTATTCTCTGTCTGGCGCTTTTCCGAAGAAGTAAAACAGATAGTGACCGTTCAGAAATGAAACACTTAATCACCAATATGCTTTTTGCCGCAGCTATATACTTTTTACTCTCCACCACAGTCCACCCGTGGTATATTGCCACGCCATTAGTGCTTTCAGTATTTACAAAATACAAATTCCCTATCGTATGGAGTTTTCTAGTTTTCCTTAGCTATTCAGCCTATGCTGAATACGGATTCCATGAAAACCTATGGCTAGTGGCCTTGGAATATGTACTGGTAATTGGATTCTTCCTTTGGGAGCTTAATGGCTCAAATAGGTCAAGAGATGAAAAAACAGCGGATACTATCTAAGCATGTTAAACAGCTCAACCTCTTCCTGACTTAAAATCTTCCAACGTCCACGTGGTAAGTCCTTTTTAGTAAGATGCGCTATTTTCACACAATCAACGCGCACTACATCATAGCCTAAGTGGTCAAATATATCGCGAATAACACTATTCCCCATGTGCTTGATTCTAAGCCCGACTTCGTTTTTTGGGGCGTCAGCAACATATTTAATTTCTTCAATTATGACTTTCTTTCCAGCGATAAGTATGCCTTCTGAAATCTTCTGAAGATCTCCTGCTTTTAAGTTTTTATCCAATTCAACATGAAACAAACGCTCCATCCCTTTCTTACTCAACTTTTCTTTAAGCACATCGTCATTTGTAAAAAAGAGCAATCCTGTAGCATTTCTTCCTAGCCTACCTATAGGTGTAATTCTCGAATTAGTGGCATTAGAAACCAAGTCCATAACGGTTTGGCCTTTACTTTCACTTGTAGTTGTTGCAAAACCTTTTGGCTTATTCAAAAGCACATATTCCATCGGTTCTGGATTAATTCTACGGCCATCAAAACGAACTTCGTCTTCGAGCTTTACACGATGACCCATTTCGTTTATGATTTTCCCATTTACCGAAACCAAACCAGTAGCGATATAAGTATCTGCCTCTCTTCTTGAGCATATTCCACTATTGGAAATATATTTATTCAAGCGAATACCATCAGCTGGCTTCGATTTTTTTGAAACAGAAGGTTTTTTAGACGCCTGACTTTTAGCTCCTTCTTTTTTAACAGGATACTGCTTTTTTGCACCCTCTTTTTTAACAGGATACTGCTTTTTTGCACCCTCTTTCTTAATTGGATACTGCTTTTTCTTTCCAGCACTTTCTTTTCTTGTTTCTGAAACAGGTCTTGACTTATTCTCTCTTTTGGACATAACACTATTCTATTGCCACGGATATAATGCCATAGCTTTTAAATTGGGTGCAAAGATACACCAAGAAGTTGAATGCAGTTCGCTGAATGTTAAAAGATTATTTCCTGAAAGTATCTCTAAATTCGACCGTACTTTGACGCTCGCGATTCACTAAAAGTTTGGTGATATCTGGTCTAGAATAATGCCCAACTGGATCGAAATTTTGTCGTTCTTCCAAGACTTTATTGAAGTCCAATGTTTGATAAATATTCCCTTCTTTGTTCAGCACAGGTTCCACTATCCACTCTCCGTCTGGACCGGCTATACAACTACCGCCATTCGCTAGAATTTTAGGTGCTTTTTCAAATATTTTTTCTAAGTAAGGTGTGTTCGGCGGAAAATCTTCGATGCGCATTAAGGCGGATACGGACAAAACATAGCTCCGAGATTCTCGTGCTATAAAACGGGTGATATCCTTAGTATTATGGTCGCTGCCTGGCCATACGGCCACGTGCAGGTCTTCGCCCTGCGCGTAGAGCGCAGCTCTTGGCAGCGGCATCCAGTTTTCCCAGCAATTGAGTCCGCCAACTGTGAAATTCTTTAATCTATGCGTAACCAATCCATTTCCATCTCCAGGCGCCCAAGTGAGTCTTTCGTCATAAGTGGGTTGTAACTTCCGATGAACCGACTGAATTTTCCCCTTCGCATCTATATAGATTAATGATGCGTAAACACTATGACCACCACGATCCAAAGGCCGTTCAATAATACCCAAATAAATAGCAATCTTATGGGTACTCGCCAATTTACAAACAGAATCTAGGTCACCGTTTTCAATGGTAACCGCATTTTGCACATAGTGCGCGTGTAACTCCTTATTTACCTTTGTATTCCAAGCCGCACCATCCGTTAATGCCAGCCAAAATGGATAACCAGGCAATATCCCTTCGCCAAAGACAATCAATGACGCGCCATTTGAGGCTGCTTCATCTATTTGTTTTTCAATTTTCTGAAGGGTCATGGCCTTATTTAGCCAAACGGGCGCAATTTGAGCAAGTGCAACGGTAATTAGATTTTCAACTTTCATAAACGAAAGGTACAAAACCTAATTTCCTAGAGGTCGTAAGGAAATGCTAAAATATTCGATGGAGCAATACGTCAACATCCAGCAATACGATACTAAACACACCTATTACAATAATCAGCTTCAGAATATTATGAAGCACCATATAGTGGAATCGCTTGGCAGATTTCCATAGAATAAGATCGAATACTATAAGCCCAAATACACTTCCGTAGAAAAACAGGAACATATAGCCAATATCAAACCGAGTAATTAAAAGCACAATCGGGATTAAAGCTAGTCCACTCATAAAAGTCAACATCTGTTTTGAAACCTTTTCACCATACACAACAGGAATCGTTCGGTAATTTTGAGCTAAATCACCCCTCAAATTTTCTAAATCCTTCACTAATTCCCGCATCGATATCATAAGAAACAGGAAAGTAGCGTGAACAAAAATAACCAAGTCAAAGTTCTTATAGTATATAAAAACGGCAAAGAACGGCACCACTGCAAGAATAGCGGCTATAATATTCCCAACGAATGGGAACTTTTTAAGCTTATGTGAATAGAACCAAATTCCAAAGATATAAATCGAGAAAAACAATACCGCTCGAAACGACACATAGCTAGCGAAAATTACAGATAGAAAATTTAGCACAAAATAGCCTGACAACTTGCTATTCTGATTCACTAATTTATCTAGCAGTGTTTTATGTGGTCTATTAATGAGATCCTTCTCACTATCATAGAAACTATTGATAATATAGCCCCCGGCAATAGCAGAAGCAGATGCTAAAACCAGCATCAATAAATTAGGGTCCAATAGTACCTCCCGTAATGGTAGTTCTGGCGCCAAAATATAAATAGAGGTGAGGTATTGTGCCAATACAATTACAAGAATATTATAGCCCCGCACAATAGAAAACAGGCTAAAAAACTTCAGTAAAAAGTGTTTTTGTCTTCGGCTAAACATGATAAGAAGTTAATCTTTAGAAGTTGTAAACCACTTCTAATTTGTGGTTTTTTAAGGCTACACGCGCCATGTCGATATCTTCAGTAAAACCAAGCATATAGCCACCGCCACCAGATCCGCATAATTTAAGATAATATGCATTAGTCTCGATGCCCTTTTTCCAAAGTTCATGAAACTTTTTAGGAATCATCGGCTTGAAATTATCCAAAACTACTTTGCTAAGCTGCTTCATATTGCCAAAAAGCGACTTCACATCACCATTTAAGAAATCATCTACACAAGCATCAGTATGCTTTACGAATTGATTTTTTAGCATGGCTCTAAAACCTTCCTGTTTCATATTCTCCATGAATATTTGCACCATGGGGGCAGTCTCGCCAGTGATTCCGCTGTCAAGTAAAAAGACAGCCCCTCTTCCACTCTCTGTCTGAGAAGGGATCCCTGCTGGCTCAATATTATCGGCAGAATTAATTAAAATAGGCAAGCTCAAGTAACTGTTTAATGGATCTAGCCCAGAGGATTTACCATGGAAAAAAGACTCCATATCGGCAAAAATATTCTTTAGCTGTAATAGTTTTTCCCTTGTGAGATTCTCAAGTACTGTTATCTTATTTGCTGTGTATTTATCATAGATTGCTGCAACGAGCGCTCCACTACTGCCAACACCATAACCCTGTGGAATACTAGAGTCAAAACACAAACCAGCCTCAATATCAGCCTTTAAACCGTCTATGTCAAAAGAAATAAGGTGGGGTTTTTGGCCCTGAAGCTCTTCTAAATAAAGAGAATAGCGTTTTAAATTGTTGTTTGATTTTTTAGTGGTAATGGTATGATGTTCATCAATCTTTAATGCACCCTTATAGAAATTATACGGTATAGAAAGACCTTTAGAGTCTTTGATAATACCATATTCCCCGAAGAGGAGAATTTTTGAGTAGAATAGGGGTCCGCGCATATTCTTTTGCTAATGCTGTTAAAAATACAACTTTTGGTCTGTATATTTGGATACTTTACAAAGATAACTGGAATCTTTAACATTTAATATAGCTTTGATAAAATATTAGCTATATACACAACACTGATAAACAATGGCATATCATCTAGTACTCATAAAAATATTATCATGAAGTTCGAAACCCGCGTCATTTTTTTTGTGTTTTTTTCTATCGTTATTTGTGCGTCAGCGCAGACTCATGTCTGGCACGGAAATGGTGGTGATCTAAATTGGTCAAATGCCACAAACTGGAATGTAGGAACGGTCCCAATCACCTCCAGCAATGTGCTTATTCCAGACGGATTTGATGTTGAAATTAGAAACAATCCCGCTACTTCCAATGCTATAGAAATAGAAGGAACTGGACACCTAACAGTGGCCAATTCCCTTAGTTTAGGAAGTGAAATATTTATCTCATTGCTTTCAGAATTAACTTTTGAAGAAGGCCTATTGTCTGGCGGTATCATAGAAAGTAGCGGCACTATTACGCTCATTGGAATAGGCGCAACTAGGACGTTTAACAATGTGATCATCAACAATGCTGGCCTAATATTCATAACCGAAAGCAATCAAACAGTTATCCTAGATTCAACTATAAATAACCTCAGCCAAGGCGTTATAGATATTCCTAGCAATGGAGGTATCGTGCATCAAAACACAAGTTCTACTTTAAATAATGCAGGTATTGTAATAAAGAGCCAAGGCAGCACACAATTAGGCAACTATTATATGCTAATAACAATTAATAATACGGGTACTATTGAAGTTGTTGAAAACCAAACAGCGCTATTGCTAGCTAGTCAATATGAATTCAACAACTTTGAAGAAGGCAAAATGATTGGTGGAGGTGTGTATGATATCACTGCAATATTCACAAATATGGGGACTGTCTATCCAGGGAAAATTGATGAAGTCGGTATTATGGATGTAACTAATAATTTTTCTCTGAATGATGGATCAATTGAGCTAGACCTCGAAGGCACCCAAACTGATGAATATGATATTGTACGCGTAGCAGGAGGTCCAGACCTGACTGGCACTTTGAATCTCAAGCTATCATTCGCGCCAGAAATTGGTGATGAATTTGTAGTAGTTACTTCCCTTTTTAACATGGCCAATTGTAACTTTCCTTCTGAGACTACTGCAGATTACAACGGTTTAGAATATACTTTTGAAATTATATGCAACACGAATGATGTGACGCTGCGGGTTACTGAAGTAGCTATTTTAGGCACAGAAGACGTCGCTTTAAACGATTCAAACTTTTTCGTTCAACCCAATCCGGTTAGAGATGATGCTCAGTTTATTTTTTCTTCGGAGACCTTTGATTTTGGATCTCAAGAAACTTCAATTAAGTTGTATAATTTAATGGGGCAAGAAGTTCAAACTCTACCGAACTATTCAGAATCAAACAATGCATTCTCAAGAGGAAATTTAAA
>JBLHGH010000053.1:0-10446 GCA_047615425.1 Candidatus Latescibacterota bacterium | reverse complement strand
AGCTTATTGTTCTTTATTTCCTTTGCTCTAACGGCTCAAAATTTTGAGAACAGTTGGACGGGGCATTTCTCGTACGTAAGCATCAATAGCATTACACAAGGGAACGATAAGGTTTTTTGTGCCGCAGATAATTCTGCTTTTTCGTATGACTTATCTACACTTCAATTAGAAACCATATCTACCGTCCAAGGGCTCTCAGGAGAAAATATCTCAACTTCCTATTACAGCGAAGCGCAAGATCTTTTTGTGATTGGTTATGAAAACGGCTTGATTGAGATTGTAATAGATGGAGATGAAGACGTGTTAACTATTGTAGATATACTAGATAAGCAGACCATTCCGCCAGACCGTAAAAGGATTAATCACTTTAACGAGCATGACGGAATATTATACATATCTGCAGGCTTTGGTATTTCAGAATACAACCTTGAAACCCTTGAGTTTGGCGAATCTTTTATAATAGGAGATGCTGGGACCTACTTAAACATCGCTCAGACTGCTATTGATCCTCCTTTTATTTATGCAGCTTCCCCTGAAGGCGGTATTCGCAGGGCAAACTTTAACAACAGCAACATCATCAACTTTGAAGAATGGAGCACCTTAGCTGGTGGAAATTTTAAAGGCGTCCAGAACCTTAGTAATCAAATCTATTGCCTACAAGGAAGTAATACCGTCTTACGGTTTCAAAACGGTGTAGGTTTTTCTCCTGTCGCTTCCTATTCGCAGCAAGTCATAGATTTTAATGCATATGAAGATTTACTCACGATTACATTCGCTAATAGAATAGAAGCCTTTTCTGAAGATTTCATACTCGAAGCCGAACTAGCAAGCGTCCCAGATTTCAATTACACCTTACACTCAGGACTCGCCTTTGATGAAAAATTTTACTTGGGAACCCAAGAGTTTGGACTCCTTGAGGTGCCATTTAATAGCAATCAAGCCACACAATATTTACCAGACGGCCCTATCCTAAACACTCCTTTTGCTTTGGCTTCTTCGCCTGGACAATTGTGGGTAAATTTTGGAGAGGTCGATGTAAATTTTAATCCATTCCCTTTATCAAGAAGAGGCATAAGTAATCTCAGAGAAGGAAGCTGGACCAATCTCCCTTATTCTGAAATTTTTGACGCGAATGATCTTGTGAATATCTCTATAAACCCAGAAGATGCAAATGAAGTTTATATGACTTCTTTTAATAAAGGCTTACTTAAAATAGAAGATCAAGAAGCAGTTGTCTTGTACGATGATTCTAATAGTCCTTTAGAGTCTTTCAGGGAAGACGCGCTGGATATTCGTTTATATGGCTCAGATTTTGACCGTGAAGGCAATCTCTGGTTTGTTCAGTCTCGTATTGAAGATGGACTCATCAGGCTTTCTCCGAGCGGAAGTTTTACAAAATTTGACATCACCGATGTCATCGCACAACCAGGACTTGCCCTAAGCGAACTCGCGATAAGTCGCGAAGGAACCGTGTTTTTTGCAGATACAGAAAGTGGCTTGGTAGGCTACCGCCCTAACGGCGCAGACTTTAACATCATTAGCGATGTAGAAGGAAATGGCAATCTCCCCTCAAACGACATTCGCGCGCTTGCTTTTGATGCCAATAATAGATTATGGATAGGAACACTGGAAGGTCTCCGTGTGCTTTTCAATGTAAGCGGATTCTTTGACGCAGACGCAGACGTAGAAGCACAAGCTATTATAATAAGGGATGATGAAGCAGATGTAGGACAAGAGTTATTAGAAAGCCAGACCATCACAGACATAGAGGTTGACGGCTCAAATAATAAATGGATTGCAACCACCACAGGCGTATTCTATCTGTCCCCTAATGGTCAAGAAACTTTATTAAATTTCACAAAAGATAATTCCCCTCTTCCTTCCAACAACGTGCAAGACATTGCTATAGACGACTTCTCAGGCACTGTCTATTTTGCAACAGTTAATGGGCTCGTTGCTTTTAATGGGACCTCCACAGCGCCGCGAGATGATCTAGAATCAGTATATGCATATCCTAATCCCGTGCGTCCCGGTTTTCAAGGCAACGTTACTATCGATGGTTTGATGGCAAATGCTAATGTAAAAATCACTGACATTGAAGGAAACCTCGTCTACGAAGAAAACTCTCGTGGCGGAAGTATCCAGTGGGACACAACAGCTTTTGGACGTTATAAAGTACGCTCTGGAGTATATCTTGCCATCATTACGAGTGATGACCAACTCAACACCGCCGTTTCAAAAATTATGATCGTGCGCTAATGGTCCACACCACAAATGCTATCGTTATTGGTGCCCGAAAATATGGCGAAGCAGACCTCATCGCGACGTGTTTTACTGAGTCTGAAGGGATAAAGACGTACATGCTTCGTGGCATTCTTAAATCTAAAAAAGGAAAAATCCGCGCCTCTCATTTTCAGTTGTTGACACAGTTAGAGATTGAAGCAACCCATAAAAACAAAGGCACCCTAGAATACCTCAAAGACGCAAAAATCGCAGTCCCTTATCAAACCCTTCACACAGACGTTATAAAAAGTTGTCTGGTGATGTTTCTTTCTGAAATTTTAACGTCGACTATTCGTGAAGAAGAAAAGAACGAAGGCTTATATCAGTTTCTTTCTGGCAGCCTAGAATTGCTAGATCACGCAGATGACTTTGCAAACTTTCACATCTTCTTTATGTTGCAATTATCTATGCATTTAGGCTTTTATCCTGATGACACGAGCGTAGACCTCCCCTATTTCAACCTACTAGAAGGCTTGTTCCAAGACGAGGTCACAAACATATATTGTGAAAAAGGCGGCTATATAGAAGCCTTAAAAGGGTTTTTCGGCATAAATTTTGATGCAGCAATGGGAATCAAACTAACCAAACTCCAGCGATCTGGCGTACTCAATTTGCTATTGTTGTATTATCAGTTACATTTGCAGGGTTTTAAAAAACCGAAGTCTCTAGAGGTCCTTCAACAACTCTTTAACTAACAATGCGCTACCCTTTTCTACTTATATTCCCATTCCTTTTTTCACTCACAATTCAGGCCCAAAAAATTCAAGTTTTAGGCCAAGATGGGAAATTCCCTATCGATGGCGTTGCCGTTTTTAATAAAAACAAAAGCAAAAGTGGCATCACAGATTTTGATGGCTACGTAGACATCTCCCGTTTTTCTACTTCAGAAATGCTCACATTTCAACATATTTCTCACACAAATAAAACGGTGAAGAAATCAGATATTTTAGAGGCAAACAAAATCGTATATCTTGATACAGATGCAAGCGCATTAGACCAAGTGGTTTTATCTGTGTCAAAGTTTGGTCAAAACAAAAAAGACATCACCCAGTCTATTGTTTCAGTAAATAGTGAAGATATCACTTTTAGGAATCCACAGACCTCGGCAGATTTGCTTGAGTCAACGGGTCAAGTTTTTGTTCAAAAAAGTCAGTTAGGCGGAGGAAGCCCTTTAATTAGGGGTTTTTCTACAAATCGTTTATTGATTGCAGTAGACGGTGTTCGTTTTAACACGGCTATTTTTCGCGGTGGAAATGTGCAAAATGTCATCTCTATAGATCCGTTTGCCATAGCGCGCACCGAGGTTATTTTAGGACCAGGATCTGTAGTCTATGGTAGTGACGCAGTAGGTGGTGTGATGAACTTTTACACAAAGAAACCCGGTTTCTCTTTTGAAGACGGAATGTCTTTTGGTGGGGATGCAACCGTGAGATACGCAACGGCAAACAACGAAAAAACAGGGCACTTTGATTTTAACATTGGTCTTAAAGAATGGGCGTTTTTAACAAGCGTTACCTACAGTGATTTTGATGACTTAAGAATGGGAAAATACGGCCCAGATGAGTACTTACGCACGGAATATGTAGTGACAGAAAATGGTATAGATACTGCAGTAGCGAATGAAGACCCTTTAGTTCAAGTGCCTACCGGTTACAGCCAGATAAATATGATGCAGAAGATTAGGTATATGCACTCAGAAAAATGGGACTTTAATCTTGGCTTATTTTATACAACCACAAGCGATTATGCGCGTTACGATCGTCTTATCAGAAAGCGTAACGGAAATCTTCGGGCGGCAGCATGGTATTACGGTCCTCAAGAATGGTTTTCTGCAAATCTTCAGATAGCAAACACGCCAGCGCAATCTTCCTTCTACGATAAAAGTTTGATTACAGCGTCATTTCAGCAATTTAAAGAAAGTAGAAATGATCGTGATTTTCAAGAAACCATTTTATTTGAAACGGACGAAAAAGTAAACGCCTACACCGCAGGTTGGGATTTAACTAAAAAACTAGGAAAAGGAAACCTCTATTACGGTCTTGAGTATGTCTACAATAAAGTAGGGAGCCAAGGGCTAACGACAGACAGCATGACTGATGTTTCTTCTCCAGATGCGTCTCGGTATCCAGATGGGTCTTCCTGGCAATCTGCAGCGGCATACACAAGCATCCAATATCCATTAGCAAAAGATCTTTCCTTTCAGGGAGGATTACGCTACAATCATATTTTAGTAGATGCTACATTTGACCTAAACTTGTTTGACCTTCCTTTTTCTGAAGCAAATATTAATACGGGAGCATTGACGGGAAGTGCCGGATTGGCTTGGCAAGCAACACCAATTTTAGGTTGGAAAGCAAACTTCTCCACCGCTTTTAGAGCGCCAAACATTGATGATGTAGGTAAGATTTTTGACAGTGAACCCGGAAGCGTTGTAGTCCCTAATCCAAACCTCAAACCAGAATATGCTAAGAACGGCGAGTTAGGGGTGACGCTTAATTTTGATGAATCAATAAAGTTTGACGTGACGTCTTATTATACGGTCTTAAATGATGCATTAGTGCGCCAGGATTATGAGCTAGACGGTGAAACAGAAATTTTATACCAAGGAGAATTAAGCAATGTGCAAGCGATCCAGAACGCAGCAAAAGCAGAAGTTTATGGTGTAGAAATAGGAGCAGAATTTACTTTTTCTGAAAGTTTAAAACTCATAAGCCATTATAACGTGACTGAAGGTTTTCAAGAAGATGAAGATGGAATAAGAGAAGCATTGCGTCACGTAGCGCCTCATTTTGGTAATACGCATTTTACATATAGTAAAGACAAATGGAAATTAGACGCCTCTGCAAATTATAACAGCAAGTTTGACTTTGAAGATCTAGCGCCGAGCCAGCAAAACAATGATTTTCTATACGCAAAAGACAGCGATGGCAATCCCTATTCACCTAGTTGGTATGCGCTTAACTTGAGCGGAGAATATGCATTTACAGATGCTTTAAAGCTGAATGCATCCTTACAGAATATCACAGACCAACGGTACCGCCCATACGCAAGTGGTATTGCCGCTGCTGGTAGAAATTTGATTTTAGCGGCTAGCTATTCGTTTTAATTAACAAATGTCGCTTAAATGAATTAATAGGTCTCCAATTTCAAACGAATCTTCGGGTTCAATCACCTGTGCATCCTATCCAGCATCTCAATGACCTCACTCTTTTTACGTACCGAAACAGGAACGCTTTGTTTATTCTTAAGCATTAAATAACCGCCATCAGTTTTTATAAACGCACTGATGTAATTTATGTTCACGAGATGACTTTGATGCACGCGTAAAAATTGATAACCACTCAGCATATCGCTAAAGTATTTCAGTGTTTTAGTTACAAAAATCTTCTTATCATTATTGATGTAAAAGATGGTGTTGTTGCTATCAGACTCGCAGCGTATAATGTCTACAAGGCTCACAATAATAATTTTATCTAAGGTGTGAAGCGAAATTTTATCAGGCTGAGATTCTGGAGCGGTTATGGTGTTTTTCAAGATAGTAAGACGTTCCTCTGTAGGTTTAATCTGCTGTTTCGCTCTACTGATAGCTAAGCTTAAATCTTCATCGCTGTAAGGCTTTAAAACGTAATCAATGGCTGCAAATTTAAAGGCGCGAATCGCATACTCGTCACTGGCCGTTACAAAGATTATTTTACTTTTTAGATTAGGAAAAATCTCAAGCACATCAAATCCAGTTCCATCAACGAGCATGATATCTAGAAACAAAATGTCTGGTTCTGTTTTGCGTAATATTTTTGCCGCTTCCACAACACTTTGTGCGGTTGCTACCACCTCGATATCCGCATGGTTTTTCTTTAGAGACGCTTGCAGTAATTGCAATGCATCTGGCATATCTTCAATAATAATCGCACTAAGCATATGTTATGTTTTTAATAAATTAAAAATCCGTCTCTAACGGAATCTTAAATGTAACCTCAGTCCCTAAAATCACTCCGTTTTCTTCTAATTGTTTTAATTCTAACGCTCCCTTTCCACCTAAAGATTCTATCCGTTCTTTCGTCACCTCTAGGGCAACAGACTGATGACTGGTCGCCGTCTTATTTTTCTGTGACTCAAAAATTCCAGGACCATTATCTGTAACAGTGCAATACAAATTCTTTTCGTCTGACGTGAAATAAACCTTTAAAGTCCCTTTTCTTGATGAGCCGCCACCTTCTCCTTCCTGGTCATTAAGCGGAGCCGAAATACCGTGCTTAATAGCGTTCTCAACAAAAGGTTGTACCAACATAGGTGGAATCAAAATTTCTTCTGCAGCTACCTCGGATAGCACCTTTATCTCATATAAAAATGGCGTTCTTGCCATTAATTGTTCTACCTCTAAATACTTATGGAGTGTCTTAATTTCTTGGTCGAGACTTATAACATCTTTTCTGGAGTTATTCAAAATCTCCCGCAACATCATTGCAAAAGTATTGATGGTCGTTTCCATCTTTTGCGGGTTTGAAGACCCCATGGCCTTGATACCATTAAGCACATTAAAAATAAAATGCGGATTCATTTGTAATCGCAATGCTTTTTGTTCTAGCGACAGTAAATGATTTTGAAGTTTCAATTCCTCTTGCGTCTTTCTGTTTCGGTTTTTTAGGCGTCTAATATAGCCATACACGAGTAGTCCAATAATACTTATTGCCAGCGCTAATGAAAATATTTGAAACCACAACTGACGATACAAAGGTGTCTTTATAACAAACGGGAATGAGATTGCCTCACTTTCTACCCATCGATAATTTCTGGATTGCACTTTAAACATGTGCTTCCCAAAGTTCAATCCTACCAAATTCTGTGACGCTGTCTTTGTCCAAGGGCTCCACTCCTTATTATCTAATTGATATCGATAGTGTACGTCTTTTGGATGCATTAAATCTACGGTGCGATACGCAAATGATATTTGATCCTGCGACGGCTGTAATTCTAAAATACTATCTGTGATCCAAGTCGCTCTATTTGAATTAAATACAGAGATGAAATCCACCGAAACATCCTCAAAAGTTATTGCTGGTTTTTGCTCCTTCTTTTTCACCACCGCAGAAGTTTCATATTTAGTAAGACCATATAATGCGCCAAACCACAGGCTGCCATCTTCATCAATAGCACTTGCGTTTAAGCATGTTTCTATTCCTAAAAACCCATCGTTACGCCCAAAGTGAAAAACATCTATAAGCTCCCGATCATTCCCTAGTTCTATTTTATCTACCCCTCTTTCAGATCCTGCCCAGAGATTCCCTTTTGTGTCAAACAATAACTGATAACAGTTTTGTGATGTGAGTTCTTTGGCCCCGCTTAGCTTAGAAAATTGTGGATAGTCACTTAAAGAAGCTTTCCAGATTCCGTTGCCGGCTGTACCCAGAAAAAGGTTGCCTTTATAAAACTCAATACTATTAATTGCGACACCTGCTTCTAGCACATCGCCTAAGTGTGTGACTTGATCATTCTTTATAAACCCAAGATGACCATTTTGAGTACTGTACCAAAGTCGCCCTTCTTCATCCAGTTTGCTGTCTCTAATTAATAAATCTTCTATGCCAGTTTCAATGGCAAAATGGTCCGTTTTTAAATATTTATTCTGTGTGATATCATAGCTCATTTTTACAATTCCGGCGCTATAAGTGGCAACCCACAATGTGTTTCTAATGGGTACTAGTTGCCGAATCCAATCTGAAGGAAAACCGCTTTCTTCACTGTAAATGGTATGCTCAATTTTTGGAATTTGCAGCGTATCTATTCGCATTGTAACCATCGTGTCGCCCGTAAAAATAAGACTATCCTTGACGGTTTTACGATACTGCCATACTCCTTTCCCGTCAGAACCCGCTAGCACATTTCCGAAGTCATCATGAGCAATGGTTTTAATTTTTACATTGCTGAAATTTTCTGGGGTCCTTATTTGGTGAATCCCGAGGGAATCTAACTTAGAAATTCCAGATTCGCTCGTAGAAATATACAGATCCTTGTTTGCTGCTTGCACTGCATATACACGATTTCCTTGGAGCCCAGTGTCTTTGTCAAAATGCGTAAAGTCATTTTGAAAATACGTGTATAATCCTGCCCCGCTCGTTGCGATCCAGATACCACCATCACGATCTAAAAAGCTTTTGCGAATGTGGTTTACGACCAGCCCCTCTCGCTTGCTAATACTCCGTATGGGCTGAAAAGTCTCCGCATCAAGGACAGAAATACCATTTGTATCGGTACTTACCCACAACTGATTATTCACAATATTCAGGTTATTAATACGCGTGGGTGAATTTCTAATCACCTCTTCTAGATGTTCCTCTGCCGTGTAAATAACGACTATGCCCTGTGTGAACGTTGCTGCAAATAAGGTGTCGTTCCATTGCTGGAGCGCCATAAAATTTGAGGTGTCATAATTCTCAACGCTAATCGGGTTTGAAAGTGAGTCTATTTTAAACAAACCTTTGCTAGAGGCTACCCAGAAACGAGTTCCGTCAAAAGCGATATCGTTTATTATGGCGCTATCAAGCGTGGGGTGTATGGTATGATTCTCTAAAATCCCTGCCTCGGAAATGCGCTGAATTCCGGAAATGGTGCCTACATATGGCACTCCTTCATTGACAAAAACAGTGTTTGCTTGACGTCCTTTAAAGGAATAAATACTATCCCCATTTTTTATAGAAAGCCCTTTTTTTGTAGCAATCAGTACACCTTCTCCAAATAGTTCAAGATCCTGAATATAATTTGAAGCCAGTCCATCTTTTTCTCTAAATATAACAAACTCATTACCGTCAAATCGTGCTAATCCTCCCCCTTGTGTAGCCAGCCATAAATACCCTGCAGTGTCTTGTATAATATCATACACTTGAGATTGCGGCAAACCGTCTTCCAGCGTGTAATTACGTAACTGGTTGTTCTGTGCCAGAAGATTCCCGAAACAAAAAAGAAGGAGTAAAAATAAGAGGTTGTTAATCTTCATTAGGACAAATATAACGATATGTGCTGGGAGTTATTTTTATACAATTGCTTTATAAATTTGTATATAATTTTTTATCCAAAATATTGAGAGTCGCGTAATTCCCCACATCTTCTAGATTCATTAAAGGTTCTAGCACACAGAGCGCCGTTGTTTTTCCTGAAATCTTAAGCACATTGTCTTTAACTCTCGCTGTCCATCGATATTTTTCTAGAGGAATTTTCATTTCAAAAAGAACTTTTGCCAAGGCTTGATCTTCTGCAACAAAATCCATAATAGCGTCCGGGGTTTCAAGGTTTGGTATTTCCGAAGCATTGGAGAATTCAACCTCCCAATGTACCGGAATATTAAAACGATAAGAATAGACTTCGCCTAAGGCAGGTTCTTCTCTGGCGGTTAAAGCTTCTTGCCAATTGATGGTTTTGCTTTGATTATTGGCAGCCATCTCTTGTGATAATGCCAAAGGTCCTTTTGATTGTGCCGTTGGGTAAAAAACGTAGTACGGTTTTGCTAAATAATGAGAGGCATACTTGCCGCCAAAAATGTTGAAATAAGGCGAAGCGATAATACTAGGATTTGCGTGTTCACTAAACACAAGTTTCAATTGAGAGAGTAGGGCTGTGTTTTCTCCTAGGCCACAAGAGTGAAATATGATTTTTGTTTCGTTTGTGATTCCATATTGGATAGGTAGTTGCTTTTTAGCAATGTAGTTTTGTAAAGATTTTGTTGTGAGTCGTTCGCCATCTTTTTCGGTTTTGAGTGACATCCCTCTCCAAGGATTGCTATGGCTTACAACATGAATTTCACTATAAAAATTTCCTCTTTGTTTTAGGTCTAGGTGGTTTAGTATTTGATCTAAAGAAGATAACCCTTCTATCACAAGATACCCTTGTTCTTTAAAATGTCGTGTTGCATTTGCATAGTAGGTGTTATCATCTTCCTCAAATCCTGCAATAAAAACAATTGGACTCAACACAGCCAAATCTGGAGCAGCTCCACATTCATAATCTTGAAATCTAAAACCTTCCTCCTCGTTTAAGGAAGAAAAACCAATTACCATTTCTTCAATAAGATCTTCGTATAGTGCTGCTTTTTCGCAAGCGATTAAAAGCACGAAGGAGGCAATGATTAATGTGATGGTGATTTTCATGAGTTTATTTTTTTGGGTTGAATAC
>JBLHGH010000052.1:0-10479 GCA_047615425.1 Candidatus Latescibacterota bacterium | reverse complement strand
TCGGAAAAGTAAAGAAATTACGAACGCATAATTTCTAAGACTAGGATTTGGAAAGTTTATAGGTGATATTGCCAAAGATTATTTAGATTTAGTTTTGAGAATTTGTAAAAAGTGGTTAGTTAATGCCAGTACCTAACTACAATGGGTGATTCGCCATGCTTTAAGAAATCCTAAAAAAAAGGACATAATAAAGCAATCGAAATAAGAAGAAAAGCTAACTGAGTATTAATCTAGTACATCTAAAAGCATACTTGTTTTAGAAATTGGGTAAAAAAAAACGACTCCCGAAGGAGTCGTTTTTAATAAAACTATAAATTACTTTATACGGTATTAATTATCGTCATCACTTGTTTCAATGGCAATTACTGTTTTTGCCGGTGGCATCATTATAGGGAGACTTAAGTCTAGTTGAGATCCTGAGTTTCTTAGTAGTATTGTAGAAAACATTTCAGTGTCTTGAAAGTTGTTTTTTGCAATTATTAGCTCTCTTAAGTTTCTGTGGTTTGCCAATTTAGAAGGCAATTCACCTGATAATTTATTGTCAAATACATTTAATACAGCCATGTCTTTAAGAGAAGCAAGACTCGCTGGCATAGCGCCTGTTAGTAAATTGCTACTTAGATGCAGTTCCTTCAACGCGGAAAGATTACCAATAGATTCTGGAATGTTGCCTGATAAGAAGTTTCCGTTGAAAGAAAGAACTTCTAATTTGGTTAGGTTACCAATCGTGGAAGGTATTTCCCCATTTATATTATTAAAGGCTAGCTCTAACGTTACAAGGTTTGTTAAATCACCTATAGAATTAGGGATAGATCCTTGAATATTGTTAAATAATAAGCTGATGCCAGTTACTTTATTGTCTGTAATGCTTACACCGTTCCATTCGGCAACAGGAAGGTTAATGTCCCAAGAGTTGGTCCAATTTTCACCGTCGGTGAGAACATATATATCCAATAGGGCTTGTTTCTCTCTCGCACTTACTTGTGCAAATACTGAAGACGTTAGGAGGGCAAGACAGAAAGTAAAAAATAATTTTTTCATAATATGAGGTCTTAATATTTTCTTGAAATATAGTGTAAATAAACAAATACAACGTCATACTACTAAAATAATCGACGAAATGCATGATTTTTGTTTTATTTTTTGCACAAATCAAGGAGAAAAGGTACGTAGACTTCGTGTGTGCCTTCAAATTGAATAACTTGAAGTCGGCTACCAAACAGCTTGTTGCCTTTTAACTGCTCTTCGGTTTTACGCGCTTCTGTGATGTATTCGTCTTGGTTACCGAACAGATATGTAACCTCAGTCGTTTTTGGTAAGTAATCAAAATGGGTAGCCTCTAATTCCACAGGAATCCCTCCAGAATGTAGTACCAGTTGATCACATATAATATTCCTACTAGCAATCCATCTCGTGGCAATGGATACGCCTTGTGAGTAGCCTAAGACTATCAATTTTGCTGTATTTTTTGGTATTTCGGCTTCAACTACCGCATCTACATAAGCTAATACATTCTGCGTTTCTTCCAGTGTGTTCTCTTTTGTGAGCCATGATGCGCCTACGTTTTTAAAGGTGCTTCCTAAATAATACTTGGAGGGTGCCTGCGGGACAATGATGAAATTTTCTTCAGAATTTAATTCAGAGAAGTGCCTTGCGAAATACCGGCTTAAATAACCCAAACCATGAAATACCACCCAAATGTTCTTTGTTTTTTCTGAATAGCTGTTTACCGTTGTATAAGTGTTGTTGGTTGTGTAGGATACTTTTTTTTCTGAATACATATGTAGAAACAATTTTTACTAGAAAGACATTTCTATTTAGGCTGCGCCTGTCTTTTTTCGGTATTTTTACAAATGTAATTGAATCCTATGAAGTATACTAAAGAAGAAATCCTAGCCAAATGTGCGGCCATGTGCAAGAATACGCTTATGGAAACCTTAGCGATTGAGTTTATTGATTTTACTGAGGATACTGTAACAGCAAGAATGCCTGTAAATTCAAGAGTGCACCAGCCAGATGGCGTGCTTCACGGCGGAGCATCGGTTGCCTTAGCTGAAAGTGTGGCAAGTGCAGGAGCGTTTGTGTTTTTAGGCGAAAAAGACATAGCCATTAGAGGTATTGAAATTGCCGCCAATCATATTAGGAGCGTAAAAGAAGGATTTGTTTTTGCCAATGCTAGCATTTTGCACAAAGGACGAACAACCCAGCTTTGGCAGATTAAAATCACCAATGAAGCCGGTGAGCTGGTGTCTATAGCTAAATTAACTACGTTAACACTTCGATAGGGAATGAATACTTCGGAATGGTTGCAGCGTATTGATAATTTCCACACAAAGAAAGCTCCGTTTGCATGTTATATGTCGCCCGAGAGTGATATCGTGGTTTCTTATTTTCAGACTGATAACGAGCTGCACACGGCTTCTGAATTAAAAGAAGAAGGTTTTCATATTGCACCCTTTTTATTCAATAAGACGAGTTATTATCTACCCCGTGAAGCATGCGAGATGATGCAAACCCATCTAGCTGTATCCAATCAAATTATAGATAAAGTTGCTTTTGATTCAACTCCTGAAGAGCATAAGAAATATGAAGCCCTTGTGTCTAAGGCAATTTCTCAAATAGAAACTGGGAGTGTAGATAAAATTGTAGTATCCATGAAAAAGGATGTTAAGTTGAAACAATTTTCAATAGTTGCGCTTGTAAAACAACTGTTTAGCAGCTATCCAGCCGCTTTTAAATATATTTGGTTTCATCCTAAAACGGGTCTTTGGTGTGGCGCAACACCAGAAATACTGCTCAAAACGGACGCTGTGTCATTTAGTACGATGGCGCTAGCTGGTACGCGCGTATACGACGCTCTAAAAGAGCCTCAATGGCAAGAAAAGGAGTTGGATGAACAACAGATAGTTACAGATGCTATAACTGAAAGTTTGCAAAAACTAATCACAGTTTTTAAAATTTCGAAAACACATAATCATAAGGCTGGTAATTTGGTGCATCTTAGAACAGACATTGGAGGAATACTTAAGAAAGGAAACACCGGGCTTAATGGCATTGTTTCTGTTTTGCATCCCACACCTGCGATCTGTGGAAGACCTAAAAACCTGGCTGCAGCTTTCATAACCGAACATGAAGGATATAATCGTGAGTTTTATACAGGTTTTGTTGGACCTGTTGCACATAAAAATACGGCGCTCTACGTAAATCTTCGTTGCCTTAAAATCATAGATGACCAGGCTACGTTGTTTGTAGGTGGTGGGATTACCAAGGCATCTAATCCTTTAGCCGAATGGGAAGAGACTCAGAACAAATTACAAACCATGCTCAGAGTGCTATATCCCATGCTATAAATCGATTCCTACTTTGTACCTTTGTCTTGCATGAAATTCTCCGATAAAATTCTTTCTCAAACCATAACACAGCTGTGTCTTGCTAAGGGTATTGAGCATATTGTAATTTCACCAGGATCTCGTAATGCGCCTTTGGTTATTGGCTTTACTGAACTTGAAGATTTTACCTGCTACAGCATTGTTGATGAACGTTGTGCGGCGTTTTTCGCTTTGGGAATTGCACAGCAAATTAAGAAGCCTGTTGCCTTGGTTTGTACTTCAGGTTCTGCTTTGCTGAATTATTATCCAGCCGTTGCGGAAGCTTTCTATAGTGATATTCCTTTGATTATAATGAGTGCCGATAGACCTTCAAGTCATATCGAAATAGGGGACGGCCAAACTATTCAACAGGAGAATGTTTTTGGCAATCATATCTTGTATAATGCAAATTGCAAAGAGGGAGATGCGCATCAACCTTTTAATGAAACCGGAATAAATGCGGCCTTAAACAAAGCGCTTACCGAAAATGGTCCAGTGCATATCAACTTGCCTTTTTCCGAGCCATTGTATAATATAATCATGGAGCCTCTGGTCACTCCGTATAGTATTCCTGTGCTAGAAAAAGAGCTATTGAAAGGGAATGAACTGGAAATTGCAATGAAACCTTTTATAACGCAATGGAATCAAAGCAAAAGAAAACTTATACTCGTTGGTGTTTTAGATCCAAATAGTGTTGAAAAACAACTTGTAGATACACTTGCCCAAGACAAGAGTGTTATCGTTTTAACCGAAACTACCTCAAACATTCATCACCATCAGTTTTTCCCGGCAATTGATCAGCTTATTGCTCCCTTGGATGACGATGGCTTTGAACAATTGCAGCCAGATTTGTTGCTCACCTTTGGCGGAATGGTGATTTCGAAAAAGATCAAAGCATTTTTAAGAGTGTATGCACCCAAACTTCATTGGCATGTAGATCCTAAGAAGGCAAATGACACGTTTTTTGTTCTTAATAAACACCTTCAAAGTTTACCAAATGATTTCATTAAGGTGTTACTTGAAAATGCTATAGCCGTGGATAGTAGCTATCAAAATGATTGGCAAGCTGTTAGAGGACATCGTTTACAACGGCATGAAGCTTATTTGAAGCTAATTGAGTTTTCAGATTTTAAGGCATTTGCTGAGGTTTTTTCATTGGTGCCAAAAAATATTCAATTACAATTAAGTAATAGTGCTACCATTCGTTATGCTCAGTTATTTGACATACATGATAGTATCGAAGTTTTTTGTAATCGCGGCACAAGCGGTATCGACGGATCGATGAGTACCGCAATTGGCGCAGCAGTTAAATCAGATAAACCAACAGTTTTTATTACTGGAGATTTGAGTTTCTTCTATGATAGTAATGCACTATGGAATAATTATATTCCGACAAATTTTAAAATTATTGTTATCAATAATGAAGGCGGTGGTATTTTTAGAATCTTGAAAGGCGCTAAGGACACAGTGCATTTTGAGACCTATTTTGAAACAAAGCATCAGCATACTGCCAATAAATTATGTGAAATGCACGGGTTTGGGTATACTTCTGTTATTGAAGAACATGCCTTGAGGCCTAGCTTGTCAACCTTCTTTAATGAAAGTGAAGGGCCTAAACTAATTGAGATTTTCACTCCTTCCGAAGTAAACGACAGCATACTACTAGATTATTTTAAGTTTATAAAATAACGAAGCCGTTCATTATTCTTGCGACTGACTCAAACCTATCATAGAATCAAAAACATCAAAAGGTTTTTCTGAAATTATTCGAAATCTAAAATCGTACCTTTGCGCCCATGATTAAACTAGGTGAATATAACACGCTTACCATATTAAGGGATACGGATCCTGGACTTTATTTAGGTGATGACGAAGAGAATGTCGTACTGCTTCCGCATAAATATAAACCTACGGAATTCGAAATTGGAGATGCATTGAACGTTTATGTTTATCTGGATAATGAAGAACGTCCTATTGCAACAACCTTGGAGCCTTTTGTTGAGTTGAATGGGTTTGGTTATTTGCACTGTAGTGACGTAACTGAATATGGTGCTTTTATGGATTGGGGCCTAGAAAAACAACTCTTTGTTCCTTTTAAAGAACAGGCAAGACCAATGAAGCAAGGTAATTGGTATATTGTGTACTTGTATTTGGACGATCAATCAAATCGCCTAGTAGGCTCAAGCAAAACGAATAAGTACTTGTCTAATGAGACTGTTTTATTAGAGGCGTTCCAACAGGTTGATGTCCTTGTAACACACCTAACCGAAAAAGGAGCGAACGTTATTATTGAGGGTAAGCATAAAGGACTTATTTACATAGACGATATTTTTGAAGACATTAGAACGGGTGATCATATGAAAGCCTATATCAAGAAAATTAGAGAGGATAATAAAATAGATGTTGTATTACAACCCCCAGGACATCGTAGTATTGAGCCTAATGCTAACTTCGTATTAGACGAATTGAAAGCTGCAGGAGGTTTTCTTGCTTTACATGATAAAAGTGACCCTGACAGTATTAAAAATGAATTAGGGATGAGTAAAAAGAGTTTTAAAAAGGCGATTGGAACACTCTACAAAGAAAAGCAGATTATTATCAAGGAAGATGGAATAGAACTAATTGAGTAGGCTAATATCCTCTTGCCACTTTATAGTGCGCACATCTTGGACAAATACCAAATGGCGGACAAGGGGCTAATAGGTTTAAGCCTTTTTGTTCTTTATACACCGTGTTTTTTACACCTGAAGACCTATCTGCATTATACCCGCTATAACCCGTAAAACCATAGTTTTTTGCTTGGATTGGAGTCACTTCCTTAGCACCCGTATTTACAAATCTTGTTAATTGGGTAACGGCCGTAGCCATATCAACGGTTGTCCTGTAATTCTGTGTTGTCAATTTAAAACTGGGTACATTTTTATTTACAATTGTAGGGGCGGCATCTAATGAAAACTTAGATGTAAAACTTACAGCTTTTGTAAAATCATTCACAGGTCCCACCTCTGGAAGAGAGCTCGCATCCATTGTGAAATAACGCGAATCAAAATCATATTGTGCAAAAACTACACAAGGAAGAAAAAACAATAAAAAACTATACATTTTCATACAATACACACTACAATAATTAAACCATTACAGATTAAGTTTCTTAGCAATTGTTCTAGGAATGGCGTCTTTATGTACCATAACACTAATAGCCTTTAGCCTCATAAAAGCCTCACTGAAATATACGTAGCCACCATGAGCGGTCCTCTTTTCATCTGTTCCCCAGCTGTTTTTTACTTTGTAATATTTCGTGCCATTTTGGTCATGGAGGAGCCCAGTAATGTGCATAAGATGGTCATCAGTAGTAGTGAAGTTCTCAAATTCGTCTTGACGATATTGCTGACTCACATTCATTTCTGGGTATACGCCTTGAAGGGCTAGTATGTTGTTTTCTGAATCCTTCGGAATGACAGCAACACCATCCTTAGATGAGAATGTTTTTTCACTCACGTCACAATCTAACTCAATTGTAAACCCTTTTGCCAATGCTTGGTCAACAACGGCCATCATTTCATCTAAAGGAACATTGCGAAAATTTCCATAACTCCAGTTATCTGGAATGTTTAGTATAAATTCAGAATAAAATGGTGCCTGTGTAAAAGAGGTAATCGAAACATAATCTTTAGGAACTATGTTTGTCATTTTTAAGAATGATTGTGGCGTATAACTTTTTCCTTCGTAGGTGAAAGACTGCAGCGTCTTTCCTAAGTATACATCTAAAACCGATTCAATCGCTGGGCGCCATTTTTTACTTAGTTTCTTACTTGGATTAGCTACATATACTTTAGTCATTGCAGATAAAACAGCGACCAACTCAGCGTGGTTATGTGTTGTTTCCGAACCTTCAAGTCCACGATACACTTCATTTGGCACTAATCCGTATTCGGCGACAGCATTAATTACATCATGGGCCAAACCGCCTTGGCTAAACTGTGCCTTGCCCTGACGCATTACAAAATTATCTGCTTTTTTAGGGTAGGTTTGACGTACCGTATACATTTCCGAAAGATCAATCTCTTTGCCTGTTAGCCTAATGATTTCAGATTCAAGGAAAGAGGATGCAGAAAAGCTCCAACAGGTTCCTGTTCTTCCTTGACTTATAACCGCAGTGGCCTCAAGGTCAATCTGAGAAGTGAATTTATAGGACTCTTGCGCAAGGCCTACTACTGTGATGAATAAAATTCCGAAGAGAATAAATAACGTCCGCATAGTTTAAATAGTGAAATTGTCTGTGTGACAAGGTGAATTATTATCTTTGAAGTAAAAATAAGGAATATGCATCAACCCAACTGGAAAACTGCGAAAGAATATACAGATATTACATACAAGAAATGCGAAGGCGTGGCTCGGGTGGCATTTAATAGACCCGATGTTCGTAATGCCTTTAGACCAAAAACTACGTCAGAGTTGTTGGATGCCTTCCACGATGCACAGGAAGACACAAGTATTGGGGTTGTGCTATTGTCTGCTGAAGGGCCTTCTAGTAAGGATGGTGTTTATAGCTTTTGTAGCGGCGGAGACCAAAAGGTGAGAGGGCATCAGGGTTATGTAGGAGATGATGGGTATCACAGGCTTAATATTTTAGATTTACAACGTATGATTCGGTTTATGCCTAAGGCAGTGATTTGCGTCGTACCAGGCTGGGCTGTTGGTGGTGGTCATAGCTTGCATGTAGTTTGCGATTTGACTTTAGCAAGTAAAGAACATGCAATTTTTAAGCAAACAGATGCGGATGTGACTAGTTTTGATGGCGGCTACGGAAGTGCTTACTTAGCAAAAATGGTAGGTCAGAAGAAAGCTCGAGAGATCTTTTTCCTCGGAAGAAATTATAGCGCGCAAGAAGCTTTTGAGATGGGAATGGTAAATGCTGTTGTGCCTCATAACGAACTCGAACAAACTGCCTTTGAATGGGCGCAAGAAATACTTGAAAAGTCTCCTACCTCCATAAAAATGTTGAAATTTGCCATGAACCTAACCGATGATGGTATGGTGGGTCAACAAGTATTTGCTGGTGAAGCCACACGGTTGGCCTACATGACCGATGAGGCAAAAGAGGGTCGAGATGCTTTTTTAGAAAAGCGTAAGCCTAACTTTGATAAGAAATGGTTGCCTTAAAGGGGAATCTGATACAGGACTGAAAACCGAAGTTGCATTACGGATAGCGTTTTTTTTTTAGACTACACGCAACAGAATGAATATTGAAACAAGCATAAGCAAATCATGGAATTCATTAGAAAACATATCGAAGCGATTTCATTGATTTCAGATTCAGACTGGGGTTATTTTTCTTCCAAGCTGGTGAAGCGCGATTTTAAAAAGCGCACTATTATCTTAGGTTTTAAAGAAATAGAGAACCATATTTCATTTATAGCAGAAGGTGTTGTGCGGTTATATTTCCCTAAGGAGTTGAAGGAGAAAGAAGTGACCTTTGGTTTTAGTTTTAAAAACCAGTTTGTGAGTGCCTATGATTCTTTTTTGACTAGAAGACCTTCATTGTATGAGCTAGAAACACTGTCATCAACAACGCTTTATAGTATTTCTTTTAGTGACTTACAGGATGTGTATAACAAGACGCGGTTTGGTAATTTAATTGGGCGCTTAGTAGCAGAGCGGCTATTGCTGCTAAAGTCTAGACGGGAACAGTCCTTATTGAATGAAACTGCTGAACAACGCTATTTTAATTTGTTTAAGGAGCGCCCAGAGCTACTGGCGGTAATTCCACTTAAATACGTGAGTTCATACATTGGTGTTACCCCTCAAGCTTTGAGCAGGATTAGAAAGCGCATTAATTGATTTAGGTTCATTGTTTGGACTAGGTTATGTTCTTACTTTTACCAAAGATCTAATCCTATGGCAATTCTCATTCTTATAATAGTACTTTGGTACGGCGGACTTTTTTTCCAAACGTTTTTTTTACATCGATATGCAGCGCATCAGACATTTACTATGTCTAAAATAATGGAGCGAATCACATTTGTTTTAACATGGTTCTTTCAAGGCTCAAATTATTTAAGCGCCTACGGATATGGTGTGATGCACAGGATGCATCACGCTTATGCAGATACTGAGAAGGACCCACATTCGCCCAAATACGATTTGAGCGTTTTCTCTATGATGTGGCGCACAAAAACTATTTATACAGACATCAATAAGCAGCATATTTTCGTTGAACCAAAATTCACTACGAACGTACCTCAATGGAAACGCTTCGATGCCTTTGCGAGTTCTTGGTTTTCACGTATTTCTTGGAGTATTGGATATTTTACATTCTTTTTGTTCTTTGCGACCGCTTGGTGGCAATGGCTCTTTTTCCCAGTTGTATTATTTATGGCACCCATACACGGGGTAATTATTAATTGGTATGGACATATTTATGGGTATGTGAATTTTAAATCAAAAGACACCTCTAAGAACCTGTTTAAATTTGATTTTTTAATGATGGGTGAAGGGTACCACAATAACCATCATAAGTATAGTAGTAGAGCCAATTTTGGAGGTGTGCGCTGGCACGAGATAGATGTAGCCTATATGGTTATGTTGTTGCTTAACCTGCTTGGTGTGATACAATTAAAGCCAAGTGCCTTGGTTGTGAGAAAAGAGGTGTAGGGGAAAAACAGCACGCATTTTTAAGATTACACTTCATCATATCTATTTTGTAAGTTGTTGTTTGTATCAGTTCCTTGAATTAAGGGATTCACTCCATAAGACTACAGAATGAAGCCCGAATATTATTAAAAGTCAAGAAGTTAACTCAATTACTCCTTTGTCTTTCTCATGGCTGTCTTGAGTATTTCTATTAATCTGCGTTTTAGGACGTAAAAATAGCAGGATTGACGGATTTGTATTACTAAAATTCAGTAAATCTATCTAACGTGCATTATCACTTTCGCATTTTGAGCCGTTATTAGGTGATCTAAATATGGTATTCTTAAAATCGTCAGGATATTTTTTTGATATAGCAACAAAAGTCACTTAGCTAAGCTTTCTATATGACGGTATTATAAAATTACCGAATTTAGCCGGTTAAATTTTTATACTATGCCTAATGCTTTTATTAAAGGGA
>JBLHGH010000051.1:0-11753 GCA_047615425.1 Candidatus Latescibacterota bacterium | reverse complement strand
ACTGTAAAAAATATTGCGCCAACTTTTGGTGGGATTAACTTGGAAGATATTAAGGCGCCAGAGGCCTTCGAAATAGAAAGACGCCTCAAAGAGGAATTAGACATTCCTGTAATGCATGATGATCAGCATGGGACCGCAATCATTTCTTCGGCCGCTTTATTAAATGCTTTAGAGATAGCCGAAAAGGATATTGCTGCGGTGCGTATCGTTATAAGCGGCGCAGGTGCGGCAGCCATTTCTTGCACTAGACTATATAAAGCTTTCGGCGCTAAGGCCGAAAATATCGTCATGCTTGATAGTAAAGGCGTAATTAGAAAAGATAGGACGGATCTTTCACTAGAAAAGTCTGAATTCGCAACGGCCCGAAAAATAGACACCTTAGACCAAGCCATGGAAAAGGCCGATGTTTTTGTTGGGCTTTCGATTGCTGATATTGTAACTCCTGCCATGCTCTTAACCATGGCCAATGATCCAATCGTGTTTGCTTTAGCAAACCCTGACCCGGAGATTGCATACAACCTCGCAGTTAAAACGCGAGAGGATATTATTATGGCCACTGGACGAAGCGACCATCCCAACCAAGTGAATAATGTACTTGGTTTTCCTTTCATTTTCCGAGGAGCATTGGATGTTCGAGCAACGAAAATTAACGAAGCTATGAAGATGGCGGCGGTCAAAGCCTTGGCAGAACTTGCTAAGGAACCAGTTCCGGAACAGGTGAATGTTGCCTATGATGAAACGAGACTAACCTTTGGCACCAATTATATTATACCCAAACCATTTGATCCACGGTTAATCGCGAAAATATCATCAGCTGTGGCTAAAGCGGCAATGGATAGTGGTGTTGCGACTGAACCAATAACCAACTGGGAACAGTACGAGGAAGCCTTGTACGAACGTATGGGAAGCGACAATAAAATAGTACGACTATTGGTAAATAGAGCCAAGCTGAATCCAAAGCGTATTGTTTTTGCAGAAGCAGATCACCTTGATGTTTTGAAAGCAGCTCAAATAGTGCTCGAAGAAGGGATAGGGATTCCAATTCTTTTGGGAAGAAAGAAGGTTATTCTAGAGCTCATGGAGCAGATTGAGTTTGAAGAAGAAGTAGAAATTATTGATCCAAAAACAGATGAGCAGGCGGAGAAACTAAATGCATATGCCGAAAAGTTCTGGGAGCGTAGAAAACGACATGGGACGACCCTCTATGATGCGCAAAAGTTAATGCGTGAACGTAATTATTTTGCTGCCATGATGGTTAATGAAAACGATGCCGATGCAATGATTTCTGGATACTCCAGAGCATATCCGGCTGTTGTGAGACCCGTTTTGGAAACTATTGGTCGTTTTGATACAGTGAACAAGGTGGCAACCACCAATTTAATGTTAACCAAACGCGGACCGCTTTTTATATCTGATACTTCCATAAACATAGATCCCACTGCAAAAGAACTCGCAAAAATCGCACAAATGACTAATCATACCATGAAGATGTTTGGTTTTGATCCCGTAATTGCTATGATTTCGTATGCCAATTTTGGTTCTTCGAAGGATCCTCATGCTACAAAAGTTCAAGAAGCAGTGGCGTATTTGCATAAAGCGACTCCTGATATGGTTGTAGATGGGGGATTACAGACCGACTTTGCTTTAAATCCAGAAATGCTTCAGAAAAATTTTCCCTTTTCAAAATTAGCTGGAAAAAAAGTGAACGCGCTGATTTTTCCTAATTTAGACTCTGCAAATAGTAATTATAAATTGCTTAAAGAGCTTAATAATGTTGAATCTATCGGTCCGATAATGCTTGGTATGCGTAAGCCCGTCCATATTTTACAGCTCGGTTCGAGCGTAGAAGAGATGGTGAATATGTCGGCGGTAGCTGTAGTGGATGCTCAACAAAAGGAAAAGCGAGAAAAAGAGAAGGAAAAGCAGAAGAACTAGAGCGAGTAAACACTGTGTTTTTTCATATTTTCTGCGCTGGCGGCTACAAATAATTATACTATATTTGAAGCGTTAATTGGATAAGAATAAATGATAAACCACTTACAGGGAAAATTAGTTGAAAAAACACCAACTGATGTCGTCATAGATTGTGGTGGTATAGGTTATTTTGTGAATATCTCGTTGCATACATTTTCTCAACTCCCCACGTCAGAGAATGTCAAACTTTTTACGCATTTGCAGGTTCGAGAAGATGCTCATACCTTGTATGGGTTTTCAACTGTTTTAGAGCGTGAAATTTTTCGATTGTTATTGACGGTTTCTGGAGTTGGAGCAAGCACGGCTAGAACGATGCTTTCTTCATTAGATCCCGAACAAGTTAGAGATGCAATTGCATCTAATGATTTACCGACAATTCAATCAGTAAAGGGGATAGGTTCAAAAACAGCGCAACGTGTTGTTTTAGACTTACAAGACAAGATTTTAAAGGTGTTTGGAACGGACGCTATTTCTTCCGTTTCAAGCAATACGAATAAGAATGAAGCGTTATCTGCATTGGAGACTTTAGGGTTTGCCAGAAAGCAGGTTGAAAAGGTGTGTGATACAATCGTAAAGCAAGACCCTTCAGCCACAGTGGAGATGATAATTAAACTGGCTTTAAAAAAATTATAACATTGGGCTCAAAAAAACACTGTTTTAAACATAGCGTTTACAAATTACTATTAGTTGCTGGGGCATTTTTTGGCAGCATTGTTTCACTTCAAGCACAAGATTCTACTGCCACAGGGCATACTATGGGCGAAATGATTTTGCCGAATCCACAAAGTATTGAAAATTTATATGAATATGACCCCATCACGGATCGCTATATCTATACTAAGATATTAGGAAATTTTAAAATTACACATCCCATCATTTTAACTTCTCAGGAGTACCAAGATTTAATTCTTCAAGAACAGATGAAGCAGTATTTCAAGGATAAGATTGATGCTGCGGATGGAAGAAAAGAAGGAGCTGAAGATCTTCAGAAAAATTTACTCCCAACCTTCTATGTGAATTCTAGTTTTTTCGAATCTGTCTTTGGAGGTAATACCATTGAGGTAATTCCGCAGGGTAGTGTAGAAATGGACTTGGGTGTTTTATTTACAAAACAAGACAATCCGGCGTTCTCACCAAGAAACCGGAAAAATCTTTCTTTTGATTTTGATCAGCGTATTAGCTTAAGTTTATTAGGAAAAGTTGGCGAACGCCTCCAAGTAACGGCAAATTACGACACTCAATCAACCTTCGATTTTCAGAATCAAATAAAATTAGAATTTACACCAACTGAAGACGACATCATTCAGAAAATTGAAGTCGGAAATGTAAGTATGCCTTTAAACAGTGCGCTTATACAAGGTGCTCAAAGTTTATTTGGGGTTAAAACAGAATTGCAATTTGGTAAAACTACGATCACTGGAGTGTTTTCTGAACAGAAATCGGAAACCCGCTCCGTCGTAGCCGAAGGTGGTGCTACGGTTAATGATTTTGAGCTTTTCGCTTCAGAATATGATGAAAACAGACACTTCTTCTTAGCGCATTACTTTAGAGATAACTACAACAGGGCATTAATGCAGTATCCATTTATCAATACGAACGTGCAAATTACGCGTATGGAGGTTTGGATAACCAATAGAACGGCACGTACCGAAAACGTAAGAAACATTGTTGCATTGCAAGATATTGGAGAATCTGACCCAACCAACATTGGTCTGAATATAGTTCCTGGAGGATTTATCAATACATCAAGAAATGCGTTTCCGGATAACGGGAATAATGATTTTAATCCCTTCGGAATTGACGGTTCAGTACAAAGTTTGCTGAATGAAGCTATTCGAGATGTATCTACAATTGCTCAAGGATTCGGCGGAACCCCAGTAAGTGATGGAACGGATTATGTGAGTTTAGAAAACGCACGAAGGTTACAGCCAAACGAATATGATTTAAACACGCAATTGGGGTATATTTCATTGAATCAACGATTAACGAACGATGAGGTTCTTGGGGTTTCATTCCAGTATACGGTGAACGGAAGAGTATATCAGGTGGGTGAATTCTCAACAGATGGTGTTGATCCAACAGGAGGAGAAATTCCTGGAAATATGATGACTGGAGAGCCGCCAGTAGAGGGTATTCCACAAAACTTAATTGTAAAATTATTAAAAAGTAACATCACCACGGTAACAGAGCCAATATGGGATCTGATGATGAAAAACATCTATAGTATTGGCGCTTTTCAATTAGAACAGGAAGATTTCAACCTGAATGTTTTGTATACAAACCCAACAGCATTAAACTACATTCAAGCTGCGGATGGGACTATGGAATTTCCAGAAAAGCCACTACCCGAGGATGTGGCAAATACAATATTACTCCGTGTTTTCAATATGGACCGTTTAAATTTTAACGGTGATCCACAACAAGGTGGGGATGGTTTTTTTGATTTCCTTCCTGGCTTGACAGTAGACACACAGAATGGTCGTATCATTTTCACAAGTGTAGAACCTTTTGGGGAATACTTATTTGAAAAACTAAAAGAGGATGCACCACCAGCGGTGTCACCTTACTATGATATTCCTTCAACGTATAACGCCAACCAGAACAAGTATGTATTTAGATCGTTATATCGGAATACAAAAACACAGGCTGAACAAGAAGACAGTGATAAAAATAAGTTTCAGTTAAAGGGAACATATAAATCTACAGGTGCAGATGGAATTCCTATTGGCGCCTTTAATATTCCGCAAGGATCTGTAACCGTTACTGCTGGAGGAAGAACCTTAGTAGAAGGGGTTGACTACACAGTGAACTATCAATTAGGGCGCGTGCAAATATTAGATCCAGCCTTGTTAAATTCTAATACCCCAATTAATATTTCTACTGAAAATAACACCTTATTTGGACAACAAACAAAGCGTTTTACTGGACTGAATGTTGAACATAAGTTTAGTGATAACTTTCAAATTGGAGCAACTTATTTGAATCTTAATGAGCGACCATTAACTCAGAAGTCTTCGTATAATGTAGAGCCAATTAATAATACAATTTTTGGTTTTAATGCGAATTATTCAACCGAAGCACCCTTCTTAACACGTATGGTTAATAAGCTTCCGAATATTGATACGGACGTAGAATCAAATATATCTGTTCGTGGTGAATTCGCTTATTTGATGCCAGGGGCACCAAAAGTTGCTGACTTCAATGGGAAAGCCACCGTGTATATTGACGATTTTGAAGCATCACAAACGGCTGTGGACGTTAAGTCACCATTGAGCTGGCACCTGGGTAGTACCCCTGAAGAGTTTCAGATAGATGCTTTCGTTCCTGGACAAGACCCATTAGAATATAACTACCGAAGAGCATTGCTAAACTGGTATACCATTGATCCGGTTTTTTATAGTAGCCAAAGACCAAATGGGATCAACGATGACGATCTTTCATCGCCATTCACAAGAAGAATTTTTAGAGAAGAAATTTTCCCGCAACAAGATATCATTCAAGGTCAGACACAAGCATTATTTCCCTTAAACCTTTCGTACTATCCAGCGGAAAGAGGGCCGTATAACTACCACCCTGATGGAACAGATAATACAATTCCTCGCCCTGAAGATAACTGGGCCGGGATTACAAGGCAATTGACCACAACAGATTTTGAGCGCTCTAACGTAGAGTATATCCAGTTTTGGATGATGGATCCTTACGCTCATGACGAAAGTATTGTGGATGATGGATTCTTTTACATCAACCTTGGTAATATTTCAGAAGATATTTTACGTGATGGTAGAAAACTATACGAAAACGGACTTCCCGAAGAAACAGGAAGTACTGCAAATACAACCCCAACAGATTGGGGACGCGTGCCAACAAATCAATCTTTAGTATATACCTTCGACTCCACTGGAGATGGAAGAGTCAATCAGGATATCGGGTATGACGGTATCAATGATGACAATGAAAGAATTAAATTCCCTGCTTATGCTGGGTTAGATGATCCATCAAATGACAACTATGCGTATTTTCTTCAAGCTGAAGGAAGCATTTTAGATCGATATAAATTTTACAACGGTTCAGAAGGGAACTCTCCGGAAAATGTTGGCGATACCAATCGTGGATCTACCGCACAGCCAGATGTAGAGGATATCAATCGTGACAATACCATGAATACGGTGGATGCGTACTACGAATATAAAATTCCGATATATCGAGACATGGCCGTGGAGAATAATACATCAATGAACGGTAGTGCTCAAGATTATATCACAGATGTAAAAGTAATTGAGGATCTTACGCTTCCAAATAATCAAACCATTAAGGTGAGATGGGTGCAGTTCAAGATTCCAATTCAGGAACCAGAGAGAGCAGTTAACGGAATCTCAGATTTTAGATCTATTCGCTTTATGCGAGCCTATATGTCTGGTTTTGAAGAGCCAACCGTACTTCGTTTTGGAAGCTTAGAATTGGTGCGCGGTGATTACAGAAGGTTTAATGAATCTCTTGACCTTGCAAATGTTGGTCAGGATCCGAGTCAGGACGATACAGTGTTTGATGTTGAAGCTGTGAGTATCATAGAAAACGAAGGAACCTATGTGCTTCCTCCTGGTGTTGAACGGGAACAATTAAATAACAATAATAATTTAATTCGTCAAAATGAGCAGTCCCTTGCCTTGCGTGTTTGTGGATTGGAAACTCAAGATGGTCGTTCGGTTTATAAGAGCTTTAACGTAGACATGCGTCAGTATGAAAACTTAGAAATGTTTATTCACGCTGGAGGTATTGACAATGAAACTGTGCCCGATGATGGTGACTTAGTTGCCTTTATGCGCCTTGGAACAGATTTAGAACAGAATTATTACGAAATTCAAATACCGCTTAATATTTCTCCTCAATCATTGAGTAGAGAGGTTGTTTGGCCAATTGAGAACAGATTGAACCTGCCGTTGAAATTGCTTCAGAAGTTAAAAACACTAACTTTAGGAGACCCTAACAACAATCCAGCTGAGGTGCGTTTCTTCACACAGGAAGAATTAGATGAGGTGTCAGCTAATGGACAAGAAAATGACTTACTTATTGGTATTAAAGGAAATCCAAGTTTTGGTGATGTTCGTACCATAATGATTGGTGTTCGAAATAATTCATCTAGTGATGTTTGTGGTGAAGTTTGGTTTAATGAACTACGTCTTTCAGAGTTAAAAAATCAAGGTGGTTGGGCAGCAATTGCAAATGTAGATGCCAATATCGCTGATTTTGCTACCGTGAGTGCAACTGCTGGGAGAAGCACCGTTGGATTTGGTAGTATTGAACAAGGTCCAAATCAAAGAAGTCAAGAAGATATTCAGCAATATGATATCGTGACAAACTGGAATCTTGGACAGTTATTACCAAATAAATGGGGAATTCAATTACCATTTAATTATGGTATTGCTGAAGAACTTATTACACCGCAATATGATCCAGAGTTGCAGGATATTGAATTGGATGATCGTATAGCTAATACAAGCGATGTCGATAGAAAACAACAAATTAAAGATCAATCTGTAGACTACACGAAGCGTCAGAGTATAAACTTAATTGGTGTTAGAAAAGATCGCACAGGAGATGGTAAGCCTCAAATCTATGATATTGAGAATGTCACTTTATCTGCATCTTACAATCAGGTAGATCACAACAGTTTCGAAATTGAAGAATCCCTAGATCAGAATGTTCGCCTTGGGGCTACTTGGGGCTATAATTTTACTCAAAAGCCAATAGAGCCTTTCAAGAAGAATGATTCTCTTTTCAATGGTAAGTACTGGCAGTTCTTGAAGGATTTAAACTTTAACTACCTGCCAACAAATCTTACAGTGAGTTCTAATATTGTAAGACAGTACAACGAGCAGAAGTTCCGTGAAATCAATTTCCAGGAAGGAAATATTCCAGCGCCAAAACTATATCAACGTAATTTCTTGTTTGATTGGCAATATGCCATTAATTACAACTTGACCAATTCGTTGCGTTTTAACTTCAATTCCGCAAACAATCGTATAGTAAACAATTATATCAATGATGAAGGTTTTGTAGATAATACTATTGGAGTATGGGACGGCCTCCTTGAAGTGGGTGACCCCAACACACATATCCAGTCTTTACAAGTAAATTATGATTTGCCGTTCTCCAAGTTTCCATTCTTGAAATTTATGAGAGCTACTTATTCATATACAGGAGATTTTCAATGGCAGGATAGTAGTGATTTATTCAATAATATTGAAATTCCATCTGCTGAGGGCAGTGAAAGTATTGCCTATGATTTGGGTAATTCTGTTCAAAATGGTAGTTCACATCGCATAAACTCTACACTGGATATGAACCAACTCTATCGTTATGTTGGTTTGAAGAAAATCTCCAAAGGGTCTAAAGGATCTGGTGCTGGTGATAAAGGCGGAGAAGGATTAGAAGGTTTTGGAGATAAAGGAGGGGGCAAAGGCGGAAGCGGTGGAGATAAAAAAGCGGGTGGCGAAGAAAAAGTCACCAAAGACGGACGGGGCAAAGGTAGCTTTAGTTCTTCTGGTGCCGGTGGAGCACGAGGGGGAAGTAGTGGAGGAACCGCTTCATTTACGGGAGGTGAAAAAGCGGCGAATACCTTAATTGGATTCCTAACTTCAATAAAGAAAATTCAATTAAATTATCAAGAAAATCAAGGAATATTCTTGCCAGGATATATTCCTTCAGTTGGATTTGCCGGTACTGTTGAGCCTTCAGTTGGATTTACATTTGGTAGTCAGGCAGAGATCCGAGAAATGGCAGCAAGGAAAGGGTGGCTTACAATTTATCCTGAATTTAATCAGCAATACACGGAAGTAGAGAGTAGACAGCTAGATGCACAGATCAACATAGAGTTGATTTCAGATCTTAAAATAGATTTGAACGGTAGCAGGGTGTATTCTGAAAACTACGCTGAGAACTACATCGTGGAAGATGGAGTTTATCGGTCATTGACTCCTAATACGTTCGGAAACTTTAACATCTCAACGATGTTAATCAAAACGGCATTCGGAACAAGTGATGAGTTTAGTTCTGATGCTTTTAATGATTTTAGAAGTAATAGATTGGTTGTTGCTGATCGTATTGCTGAAGAATTCTATGGTAGTTCAAATTATGAAAGAGATGAAGATGGCTACCCTGTAGGTTTTGGTAAAACACATCAGGATGTATTATTGCCTGCATTCATTTCAGCTTATAAAGGGAGTGATCCCTCAAAGGAAAAAACAGGAATATTACGAGATATTCCACTGCCAAATTGGGATGTAAAGTATACAGGGTTGATGAATTTGGAGTGGTTTAAGAAGCGCTTTAAGCGATTTTCAATTCAGCATGGATATCGTGCAGGATATACAGTGAATCAGTTTCAGACGAATTTAGATTATAACGAACAAAATCCATTAGAGCTTGATCAATCGGGGAATGTAAAAAGTCAAATTTTCTTAACCAATGTGAACTTAACGGAGCAATTCTCTCCATTAGTGCGGATTGATTTCGAAATGAAAAATTCGATTAAGATATTGGCTGAGTACAGAAAAGATAGAGCGTTATCTCTGAGCTTTGCAAATAATTTGATGACTGAAATACAAGGAAACGAAGTTGTTTTTGGACTAGGTTATCGCATCAAAGACCTCCGTGTTGGAACTAACTTTGGTGGTAAGAAGAAAATCTTACGAAGTGATTTAAACTTTAAGCTTGACTTATCTAGAAGGGATAATAAAACAGTTATTCGTTATTTAGATATTGAAAATAATCAAACAACCGCTGGCCAAACTATTTACGGACTTCAGTTTACAGCAGATTATGCTTTGAGTAAAAACTTAACGGCACTGTTCTATTATGATCATACGTTTTCTGAGTATGCCATATCAACAGCGTTCCCACAAACAACAATACGAAGTGGATTTACACTCCGTTATAACTTCGGAAATTAATAATACCAACCACTTAATTAGTAGCACTTATGAATGTTCCTTCCAACCTAAAATATACTAAAGATCACGAATGGATTTTAATCGATGGCGATGTTGCCACGGTTGGTATCACAGAATTCGCCCAAGGAGAACTTGGCGATATTGTATACGTTGAAGTAGAAACTCTTGACGAAACCATGGATATAGAAGAGGTCTTTGGAACTGTGGAAGCAGTAAAAACAGTATCTGATTTGTTTTTACCCTTATCGGGAGAAATCATTGAATTTAACGACAGTCTAGAATCTGAGCCTGAAAAGGTAAATACAGACCCTTACGGTGAAGGGTGGATGATTAAAATCAAGATGTCTAACCCTGACGAAGTAGCTCAATTATTGGATGATGAAGGCTATAAAGAAATTATCGGGGCCTAAAACGCTATTCGTAGTCGGTTTAGTCTACGCGTTTATTATTACAGTCGCTTTTTTATCTTCGGCAGCGGTAGTGCCCAAAGTAAATATCCCATATTTGGATAAGGTATTCCATGCGCTCATACATTGTGTATTGAGCTTTATTTGGTTATGGTTTGCATTTTCTATTGACAAAAGGCATATTGCTGGTAAGGCAGTAATTGTAGTATTGGTATTATGCTTCTCTTATGGAATTGCTATTGAGGTGGCCCAGGACTGGTTTACTGCGTCAAGAGAATTTGATTTGTTAGATGTTTTAGCAAATGGTGTTGGAGGTGTACTCGGATTTTTGTCCTTTGATAAAGTGAAATGCAAGATGGTTAATCGAAATAGTAACAGCTAGGCTCACTGCTTTGGAAATCAAGAAATATTTGAAAGCAGATATCGGGCGGCATTGCCTACTACCCGCCGGTCATCCCCGTTAGTGGTGATAATCGCGATATTTTTGGAAGTGGAAACTTAAGACATATTCCAAAATTAGCGGTTAGCTTTCTTTGTTTGTCTCGTTGTGGCATAATAATTGAATCATATTTATCTGGTGTAAGAGCCAAAGGTGGTTCAGTTTTAATGCTTAGTCGGGGTTCTTCGTCTTTATATAATTGAATTTGTTCCATATTCAAGTAGTAAGTCATTTTTATGAAACTTAATCTGGTATTATGTTTTAAATTTCAAGAGATTTTCTATATTTTAGCAACTATATAAATTTTGTATTATGGAACAGAAAAAGAATCCAAAAGCCGACCTAAAACAATGGAGTTCTATCTTCCTTTTGGGTGGATTGGCATTTATGTTGTTTGTAGGATGGACCGCCATTGAGTGGAAAACTTATGACAAATCTAATCTTGACGCCGGAATGGTTAATGTGGGCGATGAATTGGAGGAAGAAATTCCTATTACACAGCCTATAACACCACCACCACCACCACCACCACCACCACCAGCGCCTGAGGTTATTGAAGTGATTGAGGATGAAGAAGAAATTGAAGAGACTATTATAGAATCTACTGAAACGGATCAGGAAGAGGAAATTATGGAGATTGAAGAGATTGAAGAGGTTGAAGAAGAAATTGCCGACGTGCCTTTTGCGGTAATTGAAAATGTGCCAATCTATCCTGGTTGCGAACGTGCTGGAAACAACAATGCGAAGAAAGCCTGTATGTCTGAAAAGATTAGCAAGTTTGTAAACAAAAAGTTCAATCGTGATTTAGCTGGAGATTTAGGATTGGAAGGAAGACAGCGTATCTCAGTTCAGTTTAAAATTGACAGAAACGGAAATGTTGTAGGTGTAAGAGCTAGAGCTCCACACCCTAGACTAGAAAAAGAAGCCGTTAAGGTTGTTAGTGCATTACCTAAAATGATTCCCGGAAAACAGCGTGGAAAAGCA
>JBLHGH010000050.1:0-11815 GCA_047615425.1 Candidatus Latescibacterota bacterium | reverse complement strand
CGTAGAATTTGATGGCACGACGGATGCTGGCGGCACGGTTACAGTTCTTTTTGAACAGCCCATCATGATTATCGACGATTAAAAATACCCCACAATGGGCATGTTTTAGCCTTAGCATCCTAGGTATATTTATAAGGTGTTAATGAACAAAAGGAGCAAGGTTATTTGAATTAAGCCAAAATTATTTACTGTTCTTATTTGTGTTTATGTTTGTTTAAAAAAAAGCCTCCTTGCTATAGTAGCAAGGAGGCTTTTTCATATAAATTTAGTACGCCTTATTTCAGGTTACCATACGTTTTAGAGTAATACATCATCTGCTCTTCAAAAGAAGCAGGTTGCTCAATTGTGAATCCTTCGATTTCATCACCACTCATTGTTGGAACAATCATAGGGTTTACAAAACCACCATAAGGAGCAGCTTTAAACTTGCTGTTTCGCTCTAGAACCTGAGCATGTAGTTCCTGGTCTACTTTTACACCATAGTCCTCAACAAGTGCCATCCCAGCCTCGTAATCTCCTTCCGAAGTAATACGTTGTGTTTCCCGCAACAATTCACCAAAAATATCACGTAGCTTTCCGTAGTCATTGATGTTATAATAGGTTTTGCCATCACGTGTAATCTTTTCAATTACATTCTCAGCTTTCCCACGCTCATAAGACCAAGCACTCACCCACTGGCGATTCACCATGTGCGCTTCTTCAACATCATCCCCTAATTCCAAACGAACTAATTGCCCAATCAAACCGTTTCTAATATAACCATCGTAAGCAGCAATACCAGTCTTCTCCCAGTTTTCAACCAAACCTAATTCCTCAAGCTTCGGATCCATTAAATAATATAATCCAAACAAATCTGCACGACCTTCTTCAATCGTAGATTTGTATCTTTTCAAGGTTTCTTTTGGAGTTCCTACGCCTTCGTTAATTTGACCTGAAGCATGTCCAACAACTTCATGTAAAGCTGTGTGTAATTTATCTCCTAATTGACCAAATTCTTTCTCTAAAGCAATTTCTTCTTCATCATGAGCAAATTCTTGCAAACGACCACTTCCTCCGGCACTATTATACGCTTGGATGATGTTTCCTAGAGAAACCGACTTGCTCCCATGATCTTTTCTAATCCAGGTATTGTTAGGTAAGTTTACACCAATTGGTGTGCTTGGAGAAGCATCTCCAGCCTCACCAGCAACAATTACCGTTTTATAAGAAACTCCCTTTACTTCTTTCTTTTTATGCTCTGGCATCAAAGGAGAATTATCCTCAAACCATTGCGCTTCCTTAGAAAGTGCTGCCATTTTTTTTGACATATCAAAATCCTTGATCTGTACAACCGTCTCATAAGAACCTTTATATCCCTTTGGATCATTATACACTTCTATAAAGCCGTTTATCCAATCGATATTCCCCTCAGTAGATTCAACCCAAGCAACACAGTAGTCATCCCAAGTATTTAGATCTCCTGTTTTGTAATAATCAATTAACAATCCAAGTGCTTTCTCCTGAGCTTCACTTTCGGCAACGCCATGGGCTTTCTCAAGCCAAAAGATAATTCTATCAATTGCAGGTCCAAATAGGCCTCCACTTTTGTAAACCAACTCAACCATTTTACCGTTCTCCTTGACCAAACGCGTATTTAAACCTATCTCAATAGGCTCATTAGCATCCGTTTCAATAGCTCCATAGTATGCTTCTACATCTGCCGTAGTAACATCTGGACCGTAAAAGTTAATAGCGCTTTCTAGCACAATATCTGCCTCTTTCGAAAGGTTCACCTTTTTTCTGTCAGCATCATTGAAAATCACTTCAAGGGCTTCGCCCTCCAAGGTAGCTCCTGACTCGCTCAATAAAGTCATGAAATAATCTTTACTAAAGTCTGGCTTAAGTTTGGCATTGCTATAATGGTGATGAATACCATTCGAGAACCAAACTCGTTTTAGATAGGTTTCAAATTGATTCCATGATTCAGCGTCTTTATCTCCTGCATAGTTCACATAAATATGCTCCAAAGCACCACGTATAACAAGGTTGTGTCTGTAGTTCTGATCCCACATGATATCACGCCCTTCAAGACCTGCTTGTGTAAGGTAGTATACCAATTTCTGCTCTTTTAAAGTTAAGTCTTCGAATCCAGAGATTTGATAACGCAATATTTTCAAATCAGCAAATTGATCTACGTTGTAATTGAAATCAGTTGTAGCTACTTCTGCCGTTTCCTTGCCTTCCGTTGCTTCTTTTTTAGCTTCATCACAAGATAAAATGATCACGCTACTCAAGGCGAGTGCCATTAACAATATGTTTTTCATTTTTGAATAATTTTTGATTTTCAACAAATGTAACAAATTATTACGTTGCTTAAATATGAATTTTTTTCTCTTTCTATTCCGTTCAAATTGATTTCATGTATTTCAGTAGGAAGCAATCACACTACCTAACTACATTTAGAATTTGATTACCTTTAACGAGCTAACCAACAAACCACCAAAATGAAAATATTAAAATACCTGTTCTTTCTATTACTCATTATGGTAATAGGAGGATCAATTTACTTTGGCACGCTAGACGGAAACTATGACATAGCCAATTCTAAAATAATCCCCGCACCGGCAGAGCTAGTTTTTAATCAAATAAACGATTTACGAGCCTCTGAAAACTGGGGCCCATGGAAAACAGAAGATTCTACAATGACTTTTAGTTATGATGAAAAAACTTCTGGAGAAGGCGCATCCTATAGCTGGAAAGGTATAATGGATGGGGCAATGACCACCACTAAAGTAATTCCAAATAAAGAAATTTTACAAGACCTAACACTTCACACCCCCGTTGGAGAACGCAATCCTAAGGTGTATTGGACTTTTGAAGAAACCCCAGAAGGGACCAAAGCCACCTACGGTGTGAAAGGTGAACACACTTTGATTGACAAGGCTTTTTATGGCGTATCTGGTTACGATTTCGATGCCGAAATGAGCAAAATGCATACAAAAGCGTTAGCTGGTGTTGAAAGAGAAGCGCTTAAGGCAATGGAACAGTTTGAAGTTAATGTTGATGGAATCACGAAGTACGGTGGCGGATTTTACATGTACAATACTGCGGCATCCAAAATGAGTGATCTGGCATCCAAAATGGGCCCGATGTTTGGACAAGTTTCTGGATTTATAGAAGCAAACGGGCTTCCCTCTAGTGGTATGCCATTTACTATATATCATGAAATAGACGAAACAGCTGGTACTGTCATTTTTTCAACTGGAATTCCTGTGAGAGAACAAATAACGATGCCTAATGGTAGCACTGTATTATGTGGATATATGCCCCCACTTACTGCTTTAAAAACAACATTAAAAGGGGATTATAAAAACCTAGCTGCCGCCTATGCAATAGCGGCTACCTATATGACTAAAAACGCATTGCTAGCACATCCAACGGCACGTATGTTTGAAGTGTATACAATAGACCCAGATCTCGAGCCTAACCCCGCAAAATGGGTTACAGAAATTTATATACCTATGGTTTCACCAGCAACACCCTTCTTTAAATAATGAAACAACTCCTTCTCGTTTTTTTAGGTGGTGGACTGGGAAGCGCACTGCGTTTCGGTATTTCCAAATACGCAAACAATATTGAAAACGGCATCCCTTATGGGACCTTTGCGGTCAATATTTTGGGAAGTTTATTGATTGGAATTGTTCTTGGTCTTGCGCTTAAAAATAATAGCATCTCCCAAAACACCCTCTTATTTGTGGCAACAGGATTCTGTGGTGGCTTTACAACATTTTCCGCCTTTGCTTATGAAAGTCATGTCTTTCTGAAATCGGGAGACCTAGCATCATTCGCACTGTACGCCCTTGGTACATTTATCGTAGGTTTTGGAGCAGTTTTCTTCGGTCTGTGGCTGGTAAAAGTATTTTAATGATGTCCGTAATCTTTAACTCCTGCTTCAATGCGAACTAACATATCATTTTCTTCTGGAGGAATAGGACAGCTATACTTCGAATTATACGCGCAATACGGATTATAAGACTTATTAAAATTTAATACCAGCGTATCCCCTTCTGGAATATAGGCATCGAGAAATCTGCCACCACCATAAGCACCATCACCGCTCGTTAAATCTGTAAAAGGCAAAAACAAATAGTCCTTGTATTCTGGGTCATCATGGGGCGTCGTATTCTGATAAAGCGCCAAAACAAGTTGCTTCCCATCAATTTCAAAATGTGCCTCGCCATATTTAACATACTCAGGCAATCTGTCTGTAGTTGTTGGCATTAAAAATGGTTCTTCATCTGGCGTGCGAACGAACTTTGCCGTTACACGAAATTTCAAATTGGGCGGATAAAATTCTAACTTTTTAAAGGTTTTGAAATCCTCCGCAGTTAAAATAGTAGTCTCTTCATTACCAAAATTTTTAGTTTCTGATTTGTGATACTTTTTTATTTCCTTAAGCAATTTTCGTTCGCTTTGCGAAAAAACTAGCGTACAACTTAGGAATAACAGTATGGTGAAAATTGTTTTCATGGGTGACATTTATAGTAAAAATAAGACTTATTCAGCTGAAAAATATATCAAAGAACTTTTCTTTTCCAAATAAATAATTACTTTTACACCCTTACTAATAAGGCATTATGATTTTATTCAATACAATTCAGAAAAGACAGCGGGTGTGCTATACAGCCATGCCGAGTCGATTGTATTGTTGATACTTAAATAAGATATTTCAATATATAAACGTCTCGGCATCCACCGAGACGTTTTATTTTTATATACCGCCAATACCTATCATAATGAAAAAACTACTAACCAAGTATATAAGTAACTATGCAGGACTCAGCAAAGAAATCTGGCTCCTATCACTCGTTACCTTTGTAAATCGGGCGGGCGCCATGGTACTCCCCTTCTTGTCACTGTACCTGGTCAACGAAAAAGGGTTTTCCCTGCCAGATGTAGGGATTATTATGACCTGCTACGGACTTGGGTCCGTGTCCGGAACCTGGATAGGTGGTAAATTGACAGACAGTATCGGCTTCTATAAAGTTATAATAATGAGCCTGTTTTTAGGCGGAATTGGATTTGTTTTCTTTCAATTTTTGAACTCTTTCTACGGAATCTGTGCTGGAATGTTCGCGCTCATATTTATCGCTGATGCATATCGCCCGGCCATTTTTGTAGCTTGTGACGCCTATAGCAAACCCGGAAATGTGACTCGAGGAATTGCCCTCATCCGACTAGCAATAAACCTAGGTTTCTCCATAGGCCCTGTTATTGGAGGGCTCATCATAGCGCGTATAAACTATACTTCCTTGTTTTGGATTGACGGCATCACCTGCGTGATTGCCGCATTTATGCTCTTTGTTTTACTAAAGCCTAAAAAACTTGCTGAGGCTAAACCAGAAGAACCTCTAGTAAAAGAAGGGGGTTCTCCTTACCGAAACAGCAACTATTTATTACTCATTGTTCTTATGGTTTTGAGCGGTATCATGTTCGTACAGTACTTTTCGGTGCTTCCAATTTACTATGAAAAAGTCCACTTTCTATCTGAAGACCTCATTGGTTTATTGCTGTTTATGAATGGAATGATAATAGTGTTCGTCGAGATGCCTTTGGTAGGTTGGCTAGAACGAATCAAAGTATCCAAAACCATGGCTACTTTTTGGGGTATGGTTTTCCTTGCGCTTAGTTTCATAGTCCTCAACTTAAGCGCTTGGAGTGGGGTGTTAGTCATAGGAATGATCTTAATGACCATTGGTGAAATGATTGGTTCGCCATTTTCAAACGCACTAGCATTAGAAATGTCTCCGAAAGGAAGAAAGGGCAGTTATATGGGGCTGTACAGTATGAGTTTTTCTGTTTCTCACATCTTTGGACATAGTGGCGGGATGAACATGGTCGACACTTATGGCTTTAACACTACCTGGTATGTGGTTTTTGGAATCCTTATTATTGTATCTATTATGACGCTATGGCTTCACAGGTTATTAAAAAAATCGAAAGAATTTTCAACTGCATAAATTAGCGGTAGCTTCGCAATAAGGTGCATCCTATCTAAATACGAAATCATGAAATGCCCATCAACAATTTTATACAGATGAAATACATTATATCTAGCCTTATCTGCCTCTTTATTATAGCGTGCAATGGTGCTAAAGAAAAAACTACTTCAGACGAAAATATTCTCCAGCCGAAAGAAAACGAATGGACTGAAAAGCAATTTCCAGTGCTTGATAGCATGCGCTACAATGTTGGATTTTTAATTATGGATGGTGTTTATAATACGGAATTAACAGCGCCATTTGATATCTTTCAACATACTATTTTTAGAAAAAAATATTAAGGCGATGAATGTGTTTACGTTGCGGATACAGATGAGCCAGTTTTCACGTTTGAAGGCATACGTATTCTCCCTGATTATAATTATCTAACAGATGATGTTCCTAGCATTGACATCCTAGTTGTGCCAAGTGCAGCCCATCATCTTGATTCCGATTTGGAAAATGAAGCGATGCTCAATTTTGTTAGAAAAGCTGGAAACGAAGCGCAATTTGTAACTTCTCATTGTGACGGAGCTTTTGTTTTGGCAAAGGCAGGACTCCTAGAAAATATAGTGGCTACAACCTTTCCAAGTGACGTTGATGCCATGCGTAGCATGTTTCCAAGTATAGACATTCGGAAGGATGTCTTGTTTGTTCATGACGGCAAATTTATCACCTCAGCGGGTGGCGCAAAAAGTTTCGAAGCCGCTTTGTATCTATGTGAATTCTTATATGGAAAAGAAATTGCCAAATCCTTAGCCGCAGGCTTGCTAATAGATTGGAAGCTATCTGAAGTGCCTCACACTGTAATTGAGAACTAAGAATTACTTATTTCTTTGAATCCCGGCCTAAGGGTTTTATTTCACTATTAGCCGTAACATGAGATAACACTATCTGTGTTTTGGTTTCACCATAAATAATAAGTTGATCTATAAATTCTTCCAAATGCATTTGGTTCTTTAAAATAACCTCTAAAACAATGTTCTCGTTACCTGTTATTCTATAGCAATTGAGTACCTCATCAAAGCTTTTCACTTTGTCCAGAAATGGTTTTAATTTACCCATAAAAGCACGAATAGTGATAATAGCCTTTAGTTGATATCCCGCTGCAAAAGGAGACACAACAGTTTTATATCCATGTATTAGCCCTGCATCTTCCATCTTTTTGATGCGCTCCGAAACTGCAGGCGAACTTATCCCAACCGTTCTTCCAATTTCAGCATTTGAAAGACGTGCATTTTTTTGCAGACATTTTAATATATTCCAGTTTAATGAATCAATTTTCATTTTAAACTATTTTTGATAAATAAATTAATAATTAAGGTAAATATAGTGTTTTGCTTTAAATTCTATATTGGAATGCCGTTTGTTGTAGCTAAATTTGTGTTGCCTTGAAAAATTAAAATTAATGCTTCCAATCCCACATCGCTTTCCACAATCACCTATGTACACATTGGCTATGGATATCTTTGCGCTTTCGCAAAATATATCCTCCTATCTAGTTCAAGATTTGGCACCCTTACAGGACAATGGTTCAGAAGACCCAAACATCTATTTCAGTGGAGACATCATACAGCAATCTGTGTCTTTAGCTCCCGAGATCTACAAAGCTGAGACGCAAGTATATTCAGAAGAAAAACATAAGTACGCGGCCTCAGTTAAAAATCTCACCAATTTACTTTATAAAAATTGCGAACGCCTTGAGCATGCCAATAGTAATGGTAAAGAATTTATTAAATTGTTGCGAAACGATTTGAAAAAATTTAGAAAGCTTCAACGTACTTGGATGTTGACACTTTAAGTTTTCCTCAGAGAAAAACGCCTAGTACTCTTTTTCGAAGTTAAGAAAGTTATCAATAAACCAGACTTACATATTTCGTCTATACTGCCCACCAACGTCAAACAACTTGTGCGTAATCTGTCCTAAAGAACAGACTTTCGTGGCTTCCATCAATTGCTCGAACATGTTTTCATTGTGAATCGCTGCGTGCTGAACTTTCTTTATTGCCTCATGGGCGAGGTCACCTTTCGCTTTATGCAAGTTATCAAGCACCTTAATTTGCGCTTGCTTTTCTTCTTCTGTAGCTCGTATCACCTCAGCAGGCTGCACCGTTGGGGATCCCTTACTACTCAAGAATGTATTTACACCAATTATAGGAAATTCGCCATTATGTTTTAAAGTCTCATAATACAAACTTTCTTCCTGTATTTTGCTTCGTTGGTACATGGTCTCCATAGCACCTAGAACACCACCTCGTTCCGTGATTCTGTCAAACTCTAGCAATACAGCTTCCTCTACCAAATCCGTAAGTTCTTCAATAATAAAAGCACCCTGTATCGGGTTTTCATTTTTAGCAAGGCCCAGTTCTTTGTTAATGATTAGCTGAATTGCCATTGCTCTACGCACGCTTTCTTCTGTAGGTGTAGTGATTGCCTCATCGTACGCATTGGTATGCAACGAATTACAATTGTCATTAATGGCATAAAGTGCTTGCAGGGTAGTTCTTATATCATTAAAGTCAATTTCCTGCGCATGAAGTGAGCGCCCTGAAGTTTGAATATGATACTTCAACATTTGTGCACGTGGATTGGCTCCGTATTTATCTTTCATTGCCTTCGCCCAAATTTTTCGCGCTACACGGCCTATCACTGAATACTCAGGATCAATTCCATTACTAAAAAAGAAAGAAAGGTTTGGACCAAATTTATTGATATCCATACCACGAGATAAATAATATTCTACGTACGTAAACCCATTTGACAAGGTAAAAGCTAGTTGCGTAATTGGATTCGCACCAGCCTCGGCTATATGATATCCTGAAATAGAAACTGAATAAAAGTTTCGGACTTGTTTTTCGATGAAATACTCCTGTACATCACCCATAAGTCTAATGGCAAATTCAGTAGAAAATATACAGGTGTTCTGCGCCTGATCTTCTTTCAATATATCAGCCTGAACGGTTCCTCTAACTTGCATTAGGGTATCTGCCTTTATCTTGAAATAAACATCTTCCGGCAATACTTGGTCTCCGGTAACACCTAAAAGCATGAGTCCAAGCCCATCATTTCCTTCTGGCAGATCACCTTTATATACGGGTCGCTCTGTTCCACTCGCTGCATACATTTTATTAATGGTAGCCTCAACGTCATTTTCGAGTTCATTCTCTTTGATATACTTCTCACAATTCTGATCAATTGCAGCGTTCATAAAGAACCCTAACAACATAGGCGCTGGGCCATTGATTGTCATACTCACCGAAGTCATTGGATGACTTAAGTCAAACCCAGAATATAATTTCTTTGCATCATCCAGACAGCAAATAGAAACCCCTGCATTTCCTATTTTACCATAGATATCAGGTCTGAGATCTGGATCATTTCCATATAAGGTAACAGAGTCAAAAGCTGTAGACAGGCGCTTCGCTGGCAAACCATGGCTAACATAATGAAAACGTCTATTCGTTCTTTCTGGTCCGCCTTCTCCAGCAAACATACGTGCTGGATCTTCTCCCGCACGTTTAAATGGATACAAACCAGCCGTATATGGGAATTCGCCTGGAACATTTTCTTGTAAAGCCCATCGTAATATATCGCCCCAAGCTTGGTACTTAGGCAGTGCTACTTTGGGGATTTTCGAATGTGAAAGTGACTCTGTATGCGTATCGATGTTAATTTCTTTATCACGCACTTTAAATGTATACACAGGGTTTTTATACCGTTGTACTTTTTCGTCCCAGCCCGTGATTACTTCCCAATTATATGGATTGAGGTTCAATTTCACGCGATCAAATTCGGCTAATACTAAGGTAACCAGTTGTTCGTTTTCTTCGGAAATAATATCTCCTTCTAATACGAGACCCGCTTTATCTAAACTAGGCGCAGTATCCAAAACAGATTCCAAGGTTTTATAAATTCCGTAGAGTTTTTGTGCCACTTCAACTTGATCTGAGGCTCGTTTATCGTAGCCCCGATTGCTTTCCGAGATCTCGGAGAGATACCGTGTTCGTGCAGGTGGAATTACAAAAATCTTTTCAGACATTTCATCTGAAATAGTATAATGGCTCTTTAAGGTTGTTTCAGTTTTCGCGTCAACTTGATCCATGATAGCCTTGTAAAGCTTATTCATACCTGGATCATTAAACTGTGAAGCTATTGTCCCATATACTGGAAGGTCATCTTGATGTGTATCCCAAAGCTGGTGGTTACGCATATATTGTTTTTTAACATCACGCAAAGCGTCTAAAGATCCACGTTTGTCAAATTTATTGATCGCTACCAAATCTGCAAAATCAAGCATGTCAATCTTTTCCAGCTGTGTTGCTGCACCAAACTCAGGTGTCATTACATACAAGGAGACATCGCTATGCTCAATAATCTCTGTATCGCTTTGCCCAATTCCAGAAGTTTCAAGTATGATGAGATCATACTCGGCTGCTTTTATTACTTCGATTGCTTCGGAAACATATTTCGAAAGCGCAAGATTACTCTGTCTTGTCGCAAGGCTTCTCATATAGACACGAGGTGAATTAATGGCATTCATTCTAATTCGATCACCAAGCAATGCGCCTCCAGTTTTCCGTTTTGACGGATCTACTGAAATCAGTCCAATAGTCTTTTCTGGGAAGTCTATTAGAAACCTCCGCACCAATTCATCTACCAATGAAGATTTACCAGCACCACCAGTTCCAGTAATACCCAACACAGGAATGGAGCATTTCTCATTTTTCTTATGAATGATATCCAGCGTTTCTTTAGCAATGTCTGGAAAATTCTCAGCTGCAGAAATAACACGTGCGATAGCTCCTGCTACTTTTTTAGACAACTGATCTACTTCGCCATTTAGTTTATCACCAATTGGAAAGTCTGAAGTTTCCACCAAGTCATTAATCATACCCTGCAATCCGAGTGCTCTTCCGTCGTCGGGTGTGTAAATACGGGTAATTCCGTAATTCATTAAGTCTTCAATTTCCGAAGGCAAAATAACGCCGCCGCCGCCGCCAAATATTTTTATATGTCCTGCTCCACGTTCTTGCAGCAAATCATACATATATTTAAAATATTCATTATGTCCTCCCTGATATGAGGTCATAGCAATCGCATTTGCATCCTCTTGTATTGCAGTATCTACAACTTCTTCTACACTTCTATCGTGACCTAAGTGTATCACTTCCACGCCCGTAGACTGAATAATTCTACGCATGATATTAATAGCTGCATCATGACCATCAAAAAGCGATGCTGCGGTAACGATACGAACCTTGTTTTTAGGAATATAGGGTGCTTGTTGTTGCATTGACTAATAGCGTTTAAAATCAGGATGTGAAATTACGAAAAACGCACTAAAACATGGGGTTTATTCACATTTATAAATGTCGAAAAAAAATAAAGAAACTTGTAATTATAATATAATTTTGTATATTGGTCATTAATTTAAACAAAAAAACTTATACAAAATGAAAAAAATTTACTTTTTAACAATGGCGCTTTGTGCTTTCGCATTTACTGCTAACGCACAATTTTTTATCGAAGATGACATGGAATCTTACACATTAGGTGATATGGGATCTCAGAACTTGACTGTATGGTCTGTATGGTCTGGTACTCCTTCTCCTGCTGAAGATATCGATGTAGTTGACACTTTTGCAAGATCTGGAACGCAATCAGGTTACATTGATGGTTCAGGAGGAGTTGACGCAATGTTATGGTTTAATAACCGTGATAGTGGTGACTATACTCTATCAATGTATGTTTATATTCCTCCAACAAAAGGTGGTTACTTTAATATTCAAGGTGAA